>DLGO01000160.1 GCA_002482725.1 Bacteroidetes bacterium UBA7692
GTTGGTGGCATGGTAGCCGAGTTGTTGGACTGGGCTTCTGCTGCATTGGTAAACAAGCTGGAAATAGAAGGCACTACAGCAACTGTAAGCCGCGAAATAGAAGGCGGTACAGAAACTGTTGAAATACAGCTTCCGTTGGTAGTATGTGCTACTAAAGACCTGGCACAGGCGCGCATACCAAACATGAAAGGTATCATGGCTGCACGTACCAAGCCTTTGACTGTTACTGCTGCTGTAGCTGCAGACACGCGTACTACCATAGCTTCATTTGCATTGCCTGAAAAAGCCAAGCAAGTGAAAATGATATCGCCAGATAACGTAGCCGAGCTGGTTCGCTTGCTTCACGAAGAAGCAAAAGTTATCTAATTGCCGGCAGCGGAGCGGCTTGCCCCTCCCCTATTGGTTTTTTGACATTGATTATTCAAAAAAATTAAAATCTAAATAAAATGGCAGTATTAACTTTTGTAGAAGTTGCTGAAGGTAAAATAAAAAAAGCATCGTTTGAAGCTGCTTACTACGGTAGCCAGACCGCTAAAGGTCTTGGTACAGAATCTGTAGCAGTGGTATTGGGCGAAGCAAGTGCTGATGAAGTTGCCTCTTTGGGCAAAGTAGGTATCACCAAAGCTTTGCACGTAAATGATGCACGTTTCAACTCATTCGATGCCAAGCTATTTGCTAAAACAATAAGCGAGGCAGCTGGTAAAGTAGGTGCAAACGTAGTAGCTATATCATTCAACCAGAATGGTAAAATGCTTGCTCCGCGTGTAGCTATTCGCCTGAATGCAGGTTATGTACCGGGTGCAGGCGAGTTGCCTGTATTCTCTGGTTCTACTGCTACTGTTAAGCGTGCGGTATTCTCTGGTAAAGCATCTGCTAACTACCAGATAGCTACCGAAAACAAAGTAATAGCGGTAACGCCAAACTCACTTTCTCCGGTAAAAGGTGACGGTGTAGCTACAGTAGAGGCTTTTGCCCCTGCAGTAAGCGATGCTGACTTTACTACCAAAGTAAAAGGTGTAGATAAATTGACAGGCCACGTTCCTTTGACCGAGGCTGACCTGGTAGTATCTGCTGGCCGTGGCTTGAAAGGCCCTGAAAACTGGGGTATGATAGAGAAACTGGCTGAAGACCTGGGTGCTGCTACTGCATGCTCACGCGCGGTAAGCGATGTGGACTGGAGGCCTCACCACGAGCACGTAGGACAAACCGGTATCACTATCCGTCCAAACCTGTACATAGCCGTAGGTATTTCAGGCGCTATTCAGCACCTTGCAGGTGTAAACCAGAGCAAAACGATCGTAGTTATAAACACAGATCCGGAAGCTCCTTTCTTCAAAGCAGCTGACTACGGTATAGTAGGCGATGCATTTGATGTAGTGCCAAAACTGATTGCCGAAGTAGAAAAATACAAAGCAGGACACTAAGATGTTCTACAATCAATAGTAAAAATGTCACGCACAACAGTGCGTGGCATTTTTGTTTTTGGTAGAAGTTATTAGTTTGCATAAGATTTTGAGACGAATGGGATACCACTTGGGTATTCCGTTGTTTTTGAGGTTAGAAGACACAGTGTATGAAGAGAATTGAACTTGAAATAATAGCCCTGTCGCACAGCGTTACCCAGTCGCACTCCTTTGCCGTAGTGCTGGGCGAAGTAGGCGGTACGCGCAGGTTGCCTATAGTAATTGGTGGTTTTGAAGCACAGGCCATAGCCGTAGCGCTCGACAATATGCGCCCTTCGCGCCCCCTTACCCACGACCTGATGAAAACGATTTGCGATACCTTTAATGTAGAGCTGGATATGGTACATATCAGCAAGCTACAAGATGGTATCTTTTACTCCAACCTTATCTGCCACTCCGGCGAGCAGCAGATTGAGATAGACTCCCGCACCAGCGATGCACTGGCCCTTGCCGTGCGTTTCAACTGCCCTATATATGTAGAAGAAAGCATACTGGCAGAAGCAGGTGTGGAAGCAGACGCCAACGAAGAGGATACAGACGAGCTGGAACGCCAGATAGACTCGCTGACTGATGCCCCCGCCCCGGCAGCAACAGGCAGCAACTATAGCAGCATGAGCGATGAAGAACTGGGCAACCAGCTAAACCTGGCCATTGACAACGAAGACTACGAAATGGCCGCCCGCATACGGGACGAAATGAACAAGAGGAAATAAAAAATACAAAACGCCAGATGGGAAACCGGATGGCGTTTTTTTGTTTTACAAACTATTGTCATAATTCAATGACAAACCACCCAAAAGATATAAATAACCGATTCTATAGATACATTTGAGGGAAACTACTACTATGATAAAAAGCATCTACCTGATATTGCTCCTATCATTAGCCTCAATTGCAATAAAGGCACAAACAGTACAACCCAGCACCATAAGGGAAGTGTATAATTTTGAGGTAGGGGATACTTTTATTTTTCTAATACCCTCAAACCACAGTGCTGGCAGCATATCTTCTGCGAACAAATCACCGAAGTGGTTAAATCCAAACAATACACAGGAAATAATACATCAGTAACTTATGAATTTGAGATATTCAGGATACGGGATACCTTCTCATTTGATTGCAGCTCAACAGCTATCTATGAATTTAGTAAATCTACACAAACACGGCTTTACAACCTTCTGGATTCTTCCTGTTACTCTATCTTAAATAATTGGAAGATATTTTGCTCAAGCCAACCGGGTCCATGCGAGTTTGTTACGATAGTGGCAAATAGTCAATATAACGGTAAAAAGAGTAATGAATTTGGTGGAAAAAATCAACGAGGCTCTTATGAAAAACAAGTGGAAGGTCTTGGGATGGCATACACAAGTTTTGTTTCGGGTTGTGACATACAGGAAAAGAAACTCATTTATTACCACAAAGTAAATGAACAACCATGGAGCGATGGCACAGCTATTATTAACTCCATCCCGGATTTACCTTTCCAGAAAATAAGCCTCTCCCCTACTTTGGTTCATGAGCAGTTTACCATAAGCCTGCAAGGCGAGGTAGCAGCAAAGCAAGCAAGCCTTGTGCTATACGATGGCCTGGGCCGACCTGTGATAAACAAGGTATTGACCGAAGATAAAACCATGTTTGATTCCGGTGGATTGGGCAAGGGATTTTATACATGGGCAATAGTGTATGAAGGCCATCAGGTGAAGAATGGTAAATTGATAATACAGTGAACTAACCCTATGAAATATATTTTCGCTGTGCTTATTATTTACGCTTCACTATACGAATCTAAAGGGCAAAGTCTGCCTCACTCGACAGTAAGGGAGGTATACGGTGATTATCAGGTAGGCGATACTTTCATACGCCATATTGATGTCTCTTTTCAAATGCCTCCTACTTGCAAACAGCTTACCGAAATTGTAACTGCCAAAAGCTACTCTGTTAGTGGAGATTCTCTAATCTATCAATTTCAAGTTCATGAACTTGAAGGCAATGTAGGTTCCAATTATCCTAATTGTCTATATCACCCTTCAAACATACAAAGAGACTATACCAGAACAACAGTTTATGAAGAGCTTGACTCGTCCGTAATTTACTCAAATGAGTATTGGAAACTCTTTTGTTCCTCTGATTCTTTACGATGCCCTGATAGCATTTTTTACGATAATAAATTTGGCAGTAAAAAAAATAATCAGTGCCATATTGATGCAGGAAATGCTATTGTAGATATTGATCAGATAGAAGGATTAGGTTTAAGTTTTTTCAGAATGTATGCCGAAGCTAAAATCACTACAGAAACACTTATTTACTACCACAAACTAAATGAGCAACCATGGAGCGACGGCACAGCCATTATCAATTCCATACCCGATTTACCTTTCCAGAAAATAAGCCTATACCCTACTTTGGTTAAGGATCAGTTTACGGTAAATCTGCAAGGCGAAGTAGCAGCAAAGCAAGCAAGCCTTATGCTATACGATGGCTTGGGCCGACCTGTGATAAACAAGGTATTGACCGAAGATAAAACCATGTTTGATTCCGGTGGATTGGGCAAGGGATTCTATACCTGGGCAATAGTGTATCAAGGCAGGCATATGAAGAATGGCAAATTGATAATCCAATAAATCAAAGCTATGAAAAACATCTATCTTATAATTTTGCTACTATTCTTCAAAGCCGGTTACAATCAAAACATCCAGCCTTTTACAATAAGAGAAGCATTCGATTTCGGAGTGGGAGATACTTTTATCTATCAAAGAATGGTATGGGACGGGATACCTCCTGTATGTGAGCAAACCACAGAAACTGTTATATCAAAAAGGTATTCTACTTGGGCTGATAGTGTTATATATGAATTTAAGGTAGACAGATATGATGGGCTTCCATACTGTACAGGTAGACCCAATCCTATTTTTCCATTCAATACATATATATCAGAAACCTGCTATACCCATCTTGACTCCTCAATTTTTTATTACTGGAATGATTGGCAAAGTATGTGCAATCCACAGGATCCCTATTGTAGCGACACTATAATTCAGAATACAGATTATAACGGCAGAACCTATGTAAAGGTTAAATTCAATCTTTTTAATTCACTAAGTGAAACTGTAGTTAAGGGTATAGGGCAGGCACAGCAAGACTCTTATAGAGAAGGAAATAAAACCACCTATAACAATAAGTTGGTTTACTTCCACAAGGTAAATGAACAACCATGGAGCAATGGCACAGCCATCATTAACTCCATCCCGGATCTACCTTTCCAGAAAATAAGCCTATACCCTACTTTGGTCCACCAGCAGTTTACGGTAAATCTGCAAGGTGAGGTAGCAGCAAAGGAAGCAAGCCTTGTTCTATACGATGGCTTGGGCCAGCCGGTAATAAACAAAGTATTGACCGAAGACAAAACCCTGCTTGATTCCGGTGGCTTAGGCAAGGGATTTTATACATGGGCAATAATGTATGAAGGCCATCAGGTGAAGAATGGTAAATTGATAATACAGTAATCCACCAATTCCCTATTATTGCCACATGTCTGTACCAAAAGCTATATTCTGCTGGAGCGGTGGCAAAGATTCGTCCTATTGCCTCCACAAGGTGCTGAGCGAGCAACTGTATGAAGTAAGTTATCTGCTCACTACTGTAAACGCCACCTACCAGCGTATATCCATGCATGGGGTAAGGGAAGAATTGCTCGATGCGCAGGCCGCGGCTATTGGTATCCCCCTGCTGAAAGTGCGTGTGAGTGAAGGCACCAACACCGAATACGAGCAGCAGATGGAGGCAGTGCTGCTACAGGCTAAATCGGAAGGGATAGAGCACGTTATATTCGGCGATATATTTCTGGAAGACCTGCGTATATACCGGGAAAACAACCTGGCCAAAGTTGGCATGAAGGGTGTATTCCCTATCTGGAAGATTGATACCAAATTCCTTATAGAAGACTTCCTGGCAAAAGGATTCAGGACGGTGCTGTGCTGTACCAACGATGGCTACCTGGGCGGGCAATGGTGCGGCAGGGAAATTGACTCCACCTTTTTGCAGGACTTACCCGCAAACGTAGACCCCTGCGGCGAAAATGGCGAGTTCCATACATTCTGCTTCGAGGGGCCAATATTTAAGCAAGCAATTCCTTTTACTTTTGGTGAAAACACCTACAGGCCGCTGGAGATAAAAACAAGCGACGATTGTGTAACTACAAGCACCGTGGTTACCAAAGGCTTTTGGTTTCGGGACTTCTTACCGGCATAGTGATTTTTGCCAGTAAGAAAATAGCAGTATAAGGCCTTTTCTAAACTAACTAATATCATATATTCGCCTCATATTAATTAAATCAACTTCCCATGAAAAAGATATTTCTACTTCTTTTAGTGTTATCTGCAGGTATCGGTGCAAAGTCGCAGGCATTTAAACCGTACAAAGCAGGCCATGTATTTAATATCAGCCTGCCGGAATATATGAACCGTGTTACAGGATTGAACGATGCCGCAGTTTTCCAGTTCAAGAATGCAGTAAAGGACATAGCAGGATTTGTAATAGAAGACAACAAATCCGAACTGGAATTGGTCAACATGAAATACGCTTCTACTCAAGAGTTTTATGAGCAGTTCATCAAAGGCTTTCTGGTAGATTTGCCAAAGAGAACAGTATCAGCACCTGTAGTGCAGAAAAAAGGCGCAGTAAGCTTTGTAGAAGCCGATGCCAGCTATTACGATGAAGAAACCAAATTAACCATCTACTACTTTGTGGGCATAGCAGAAACCAAAGATGCATACTACAAACTGCTTTGCTTTGGCTCGTTGGAAGATAAAGAAAAATACAAAGCAGACTTCCAGAAGATACTGTACAGCATCAACGACTAATCAGGACTTAGATAATCAAACAGACAGAGATAAAGCGCACTAATCATGCGCTTTTCCTGTTTAATGCGACATAGTCATTATATTCATTTCTACAAATACCCGGTTATGGACAACTCCGCGCTCATCAGCAAATTTTACGAATCGTTTTCCAGGGCCGATGTAGATGGTATGGTAAGCTGCTACCACAAGGATATACAGTTCGAAGACCCTGCATTTGGCAAACTATATGGCGATGATGCCCGGCACATGTGGCGCATGCTGATAAGGAGTGTCAAAGAACCCATCCACATTACTTTCCGCGATGTGCAGGCCAGCGAAAATACAGGCAGCGCACACTGGCGTGCAGTCTATAAATTCAGCCAAACGGGCAATACTGTAATCAACGAAATTGATGCCGCTTTTCAATTCAAAGATGGCAAGATCATAAAGCATACCGATACATTCGACATGTGGAAGTGGTCGCGCCAGGCATTGGGCTTACCCGGCTGGCTGCTGGGCTGGTCCCCATTTATGAAAAGCAAAATAAACCAGAGGACAGCCGGGTTGTTGAAAGCTTACAAGGCAAAGCTGAAGTAAGCCACTTCATTGTCCAGTTGAATACCTACTCTAAGCAGCCTACAGGTTCACTTCCCTTATGGGGAACAAATTACTTTGCAAATATTTCTATAGATTTGAAAGAGTAACCAACTGCAGCACCCAAAGCCATGAGATATTACCTCATTATTTTATTAAGCTTCACCGCAATGGTTGGCTTTGCGCAGAAAAAAGCCAGCGTATGCAAGTCTGTAGACGAGGTTATAAAAAAGACCTTTGATGCGCTGAATAGCCGCAACCAAAAGCAATTTCTCTCTTTAGTGAAGCCTGATGTAGTGCTGGAGGGCTTGCAGATAGAATTGGAAAATGATACATCGCTGGTAGAAGAATATGGCCCCTTCTACAAACACCCTAAACAGATACTTGTATTGGCCAAACACAACTTCGGTAACATAATAAAGGAACTGAACAAGGTAGGAAAAAACAAAAGCACTGTACTGGAGCTAATAGACTATGAAATAGTGTACAAAACTTCAGACCCAACCTACAGACAATACGACATAGACCTTACTGTAAAAATTAGTGATATCATATTTCATTTTGGCACTTATGTTTTCCAGTCGGGCAGGCAATACTCTATGCTGGTACCGCTTTACGAAACAGAGGAAGCAGACGAGTTTGATACAGAATTGTAGAAATTAAATTATATACCATAAACAACAAAAATGAACATCAACCTACACTCAGCCAAAGCATCCATTGTTGGAATTGCCCTGCTTATATCGCTACATAGCCATAGCCAGCAACCAGTAAAGGCTCCTGAGGAAAGACCGTATATAGAAGTAACAGGCCGTGCAGAAAATGAAGTAGTGCCCGATGAAATCTATATAAGCATAGTGATAAGGGAGAAGTACGTAAACAAGGAAAAGATAACCATAGAAAGCCAGGAAGAGAAGCTAAAAAATGCCGTAAAGGGTGTGGGCATCAGCCTTAGCAACCTTTACCTGTCGGATGCCAACGCGGATTATGTAAGGGTAAGGTGGCGTACCAAGGATGTGCTGACCCAAAAGGATTATACTCTGAAAGTAGCAAGCGCTACCGAGGTGAGCGAAATATTCAAGCAACTGGACATGCTAGAAATAAAGGATGCCTATATAGCACGCGTAAACCACAGCAAAATAGATAGCCTGAAAAAGGATATGAGGATACAGGCAATAAAAGGCGCAAAAGCAAAGGCGGATTACCTGTTGAACGCCATCGGCGAGGAAGTAGGCAAACCGATATTTATTAGTGAAAGCGCTTCTTCGCAGGCACATGAAACAATGGGAATGAACAATATACCCGGTGTTAGAATGATAGGTGAAAAATATGAGGATCTTATCGACCCTACCTCAGTTATCAAATTCAAAAAGATAATGATAGAAGCAACAGTATATGTCAGATTTGGGATTAAGTAGCGTAAATATGTTTCAGTTGCTATTTGGAGAATATTATGTATTATTAAAAACTACAAACTAAACATCCAAAGACATGGCAAACTTCTTCGATTCCAACAGCTACTTTATTGACGAAAAGGTAAACCTTTTCAAATTTGAAAACGCATATAACGTGTACAACGACGGCGGCCAAAAGATAGGCGCCATAAAGCAAAAACTAACCACGGGGCAGAAGGCGTTAAGGCTATTGCTGAACAAAGCCATGCTGCCCTTCCTATTGGAAATAAAGAATACTGATGACAGGGTCGAGGCTTCTATATCGCGCGGGTGGACGTTCTGGATGTCTAAGATAGTAATAGCAGATGCTAACGGTACGCCTATTGGCTCTATACAGCAGAAGTTCAAGCTGTTTAAACCTACTTTCAAAATCTTCAATGCCGAAGGTGTGCAGATAGCAGAAATAACCGGCGACTGGAAAGCGTGGAACTTTACCATAAGCGACAACACCAACAATGCAATCGGCACCATCTCTAAAAAATGGGCAGGCGCCATGAAAGAGATATTTACTACTGCAGATAAGTACAACGTAACCATAGACCCAACCTACGCTAACAAAGAGAATAAGATTGCTATACTGGCAGGGGCAATTACTATTGATATGGTGATGAAGGAGAGTAAGTAGGATATGAAAAGGTTAAACAATATTCACCCTGGCCTTATCCTAAAGACAGAGTTTCTTCTGCCCTTAGGTCTGGATGCATACAAACTTTCAAATGATATTAATGTTTCCCGAAGTAATGTTACGCCATAGTAAATGGCGATAGGAAAATTACCGTAAACATCGCGTTAAGGTTATCCAAATACTTTGGCAATAGCCCCAAGTTTTGGTTAGGTCTGCAGCATGATTTTGATTTAGAAAACCTTTCCGGAAATAATCCTTAATCCTATATTAAAATGATAAAATTAAAGCTTATAGAAAAACTTGGTCCACTTAAGGAAATAAGGCAAACAGTTCCAAATTTCACTGTAATCACAGGTTTAAATGGTGTAGGAAAATCTTACTTCCTATTAGGAATAAACAACGGTAAAATTTATAGTGAACATGATAATGGCAACCAGATTATGTTCAGAAAATATGTTTCTAATTCAGACTTATCCCCAAGAAACAATATATCGACTTCTGAAGATCATCTTTATCGACTTCAGGAAGATTTATGGAATAGATTTGATGATATTAAACGTAATCGGATTGAAAAAGCACAATTATCAGTACAGCCATTAAACTCTTCGGAAATAAGAGTTTTTAATATCATAGCCAAAGAATCCGGAAAAAAGATAGAAGATTTAACAGAAGAAGAATTCTTTCTTCATTATCCTGTTAAAGATGGATTAACAACCATTGATATTTTTCAAAATGATTTTTCAAAAATATTTAAGCGATACAATGACAAACTAATTGAAAATGAGTTTAGTCAATACTTACATGAAAAGAAAGATAAAGAGATTTCTTTTTTGAGTGATACTGATTTCATCAAACGCAATGGCCCTAAGCCCTGGGAAGTTTTAAATAATATTTTGGCTAGTTTTAATTTAGATTATGAAGTGAGTTACCCTTCATTGTCTAATAAAAAAGTTCCTTTTGAAGCGCAGTTAATAAACAAAAAAAATAAAACGACATTCGGTTTTGCATGGTTATCTTCAGGAGAAAAAGTAATGCTATCTCTGGCACTAGCAATGTACAATTACTCAACAGAAGAAATACAATTCCCAGAATTACTACTTATGGATGAACCAGATGCATCACTTCATCCATCTTTAATAAAACAGTTTTTAAATATAATACAAACAGTGTTTGTAGAAAAATTTAAACTAAGAGTGATTATAACTACGCATTCTCCCACAACCGTAGCATTAGCTCCAGACGAATCACTTTTTGTTATAAATAAAAATGTTCCCCAAATTGAAAAGATATCAAAAGATAAAGCCCTAAAAATTCTTACAACAGGAGTTCGCTCCTTGAGTATTGATTATGAGAATAGACGGCAAATTTTTGTCGAGAGTAAGATTGATTCAGCCATTTATGAAAATATTTACAACAAGTTAAGTGATAAATTATCGCCTGAAGTGTCTTTAAATTTCATCTCTTCCGGCTCAAAAGGTTCTGGAAGCAGCAATCAAGTTAACGATATTGTAACAACATTGAGGAACTATGGGAATAAGTCAATTTTTGGAATCATTGATTGGGATCAAAAGAACCAACATACTGACTCCATATTAATATTAGGCAAAGGAAAAAGATATAGCTTAGAAAATTACATTTTTGATCCGTTGCTTCTAGCATATTATTTGTTTAGGGAAAAAATCTTATCAAGGCAAGACTTAAATCTAAAAAACAATGAAACCCTTGTTGATTTTAAAAAATTGAAGAAAAATGAAATCGAATTTATTGTCAATATTTTACTGACTAAGATTAAAACTAAAATTAAAGAAACAAATAACGATTTAGCAGATGTAAAGTACATAAATGGCTTAGAGATTCAAGTCCCCAAATGGTACTTATTACACAATGGACATGAACTAGAAGATTACATTAAAACAACTTTCCCAGAATTGAAAAAACATAATCGAGATGGTGGATTAAAAATGGAAATGATCAATAAAAGTTTTGATGACATCCCTGAATTTATTCCAGTTGACTTTCTTGATCTCTTTAGATCAATTCAAGAAAACTAAAAATGAAAGCAAAAAAAGCCCCCAACACTCACGCGCTGGGGGCTTTTTTTATTTATTGCTAGGGATGGCTTAGTACATACCGTCCATGCCGCCCGGCATTCCGCCGTGCATAGCACCACCTGCTGCTTTTTTATCTTCAGGCTTGTCTACTATTACCGCTTCGGTAGTCAATAGCATAGCTGCGATAGACGCTGCATTTTCCAATGCTATACGGCTCACTTTAGTAGGGTCTATAACACCTGCTTTTTTCAAGTCTTCGTATACATCTGTACGGGCATTGTAACCGAAGTCACCTTTGCCTTCGCGTACTTTCTGTACCACGATAGAACCTTCCAAACCAGCATTTGCTACTATTGTGCGCAATGGCTCTTCTATAGCACGTTTCACGATCTGGATACCTGTGTTCTCATCATCGTTGTCGCCTTTCAGTTTTTCCAAAGCACCCTGTGCGCGGATGTAAGCTACACCACCGCCCGGTACTATACCTTCTTCTATAGCAGCGCGGGTAGCGTGCAATGCATCGTCTACACGGTCTTTTTTCTCTTTCATTTCCACTTCGGTAGGGGCACCTACATATATAACTGCCACACCTCCGCTCAACTTAGCCAAGCGCTCCTGCAATTTCTCGCGGTCGTAGTCTGAAGTTGTTTTCTCTACCTGAGAGCGGATTTCGCTGATACGTTTCTGGATTTCTTCTTTATCACCTTTACCGTTTACTACAGTAGTGTTGTCTTTGTCTATTACCAGTTTCTCTGCTTGTCCAAGGTAAGACAGGTCAGCATTCTCCAGTTTGTAGCCAAGCTCTTCGCTGATAGCTATACCACCTGTAAGGATAGCAAGGTCTTTCAGCATTTCTTTCCTGCGGTCGCCAAAGCCAGGGGCTTTAACAGCAGCAATTTTCAAAGTGCCACGCAATTTGTTCACTACAAGTGTAGCAAGCGCTTCGCCTTCTACTTCTTCAGCTATGATCAAAAGCGGACGGCCTGTTTGTGCTACTTTCTCCAATATCGGAAGTATCTCGCGCATATTGCTGATCTTTTTGTCGTAGATCAACACCAAAGCGTTTTCCAACTCTGCCTGCATGCTCTCTGCATTGGTAACAAAGTACGGAGAAAGGTAACCACGGTCGAATTGCATACCTTCTACTACGTCTACATAAGTATCAGTACCTTTTGCTTCTTCTACAGTGATAACACCTTCTGTAGTAACACGCTGCATAGCATCTGCAATCATTTTGCCGATTTCGAAGTCGTTGTTTGCAGAGATAGTAGCGATCTGCTCTATTTTCTTAGTGTCCTTACCTACATTTTCAGATATAGATTTAAGGTGCTCTACGATGCTGCGTACAGCTTTGTCGATACCGCGTTTCAAATCCATAGGATTTGCACCCGAAGACAAGGTTTTAAGGCCCGGTCCTATGATAGCCTGTGCCAATACAGTAGCAGTAGTAGTACCGTCACCTGCCAGGTCAGCTGTTTTAGAAGCTACCTCTTTGGTCATTTGCGCACCCATATTCTCGATAGGGTCTTCCAATTCTATTTCTTTAGCTACCGATACACCGTCTTTGGTGATTTGTGGTGCACCGAATTTTTTGTCGATAACCACGTTACGACCTTTAGGGCCCAGGGTAACTTTTACGGCATTTGCCAATTTGTCTACACCGACTTTTAACTTGTCGCGTGCGTCTTTTTCAAACACTATCATCTTAGCCATGATTCTTACTTTTTTGTTTTTAGTATAATTTGATTTGGGAACTAACATGCCCGCATATTCCGCAGGCCAATCATTAAAATTGAAAAATTAAACGATTGCGAAGATGTCGCTTTCGCGCATGATCAGGTATTCAACACCATCTACTTCTATCTCTGTACCAGAGTATTTACCGTACAATACAGTATCACCGGCTTTTACAGATGTAGGTTCGTCTTTTTTACCAGGGCCGGCCGCTATAACTGTGCCGCGCTGTGGTTTTTCTTTAGCTGAATCCGGTATATACAATCCGCTTGCGGTTTTTGTTTCTGCAGTTGCCGGTTTCACCAGTACTCTGTCTTGTAGGGGAGTTACTTTAATGTCGCTCATTTGTGTATTAATATTTGTGTTAAACAATTAATTGTTGTGCTTGCCTTATAACACTATTTGTGCCAAAGCGCCTAAACGCACTTTTTGACAGATTAAACTGCCATATTTTTCGCAAATAAAGCGATAGTGACTGACAAGATTTCAGACAAGTTATTAAGATAAAGTATTATGCAATTGCAAATACTATAAATAAATGACTATAAAATCAATATAATCAAGTCTTTATAAAGCTAAACCAGTGATGATGTTTTGTGGATATTACCACTCCTCTTTTGGCAGGAAGAACCTTTAACAAATCCCTACTTCGTATAGCTATCCAATATAGCCTTTTGCCATGGCAGCCACTCCCCTATTTCTGCCTTAGCTACGAATAGCTGTTTTGTGTTTGCATCCTTCATCATGCGCTTAATAGTAGCAATGGCAGGATTCTGAAGGCGCGAGTTAAAGCTGAATGATGCATCTATAAGGTTATTTACCAGCTCATCGTTGCTTATTTTCAATTTCTCTATTGCCTCCATAGCTTTGATGCGCGTGCGGAACTCGTAGCGTGCAGAAGTCAGCTCGGTCAGTTGCTTTTTACTGGCCAGCGAGTCATTGGCAAAGTTGAGCTCCAGCCAGGTAATCTCCACATTGCGGTTATTGCCCGATAGTCCCTTGGTTGTATTCAGGTACACATCATTGTAGTTGGGGAACTGCTTATTCAGCTTCCGGAGAGCAACTTCTATTATGGTGTACGAAGAGTCCTTCAATAGCTTTTCGTAGTCTTCTTTCAAAGTTAAAGGTATGCTGTCTATCTGGTCCAGCGCAGCACGGCGCACGTTTACATCGCTGTGCATGGTAGCATATTTCAGGGCTTTATAATATTCCTCATCCGATTCACCTTTCAACTGATTCAGCGCTTCTGCAATCAACGGATGGTACTTTTTGGTACCTATCATGCTATAGAGTGTTTCGCGCTTGTCGGCTATTGGGTAAGTGCGCAGGGCAAGCAATGCATCGTACCTGTCCAGCACATTATCGGCCAGTTTTACCTGAGCTTTCACTGCTTCCAAAGGTTGCTGAAAGGTTAGGCGGTTCAGTATTTTGCTTTCGGTATCAAAAAAGCCGCAGGCCACTTTTTTGCCACCTATCAGGTCCACCACTATGGTATCGTATTCGTTTTGCACCCATGCGCGCTTCACTGTGCAGGCAGCAGTATCGCTATAGCATACTTTGAAGTCTATTGGCATTTTGAACAAATCACCTGACTCATTGCGCTCCTGTGTTTGATGCACTACGAAAGTAGCCTTGCTGCTGTCGCTATTCATCGTTACTACATAGTTGGGGTAGCCGCTATGCTTTATCCATTCGTCCAGAAACCAGTCGATGTTAACGCCGCTTGTCTCCATAAATGCCAGAAAGAAATCGTGCGTATCTACGTTTTCAAAAGCATGCTTCTTCAGGAAGTATTGTATGCTTCGGTTGAACACAGAATCGCCAACTACATTGCGCAGCATATCTATCACAAAGCTGCCTTTGGGGTAGTGGCGCGGCGAACCTGCACTGCCGTGCGCCACAGGGTAGCGGTCTTTATCATCGGCTCCTATCGCCTGGTTGGCCTCCCCTCTTTTGTGCCACAGGTATTGGTCTTTACCATACACCTGAGCGGTAAAATGCTTGGCA
>DLGO01000065.1 GCA_002482725.1 Bacteroidetes bacterium UBA7692
ATTGTAACTCTGGTTTTCAGAGTTACTCGACAATATACTAAATCTGGGTTTAGCTTGCTAGTACTGTAAACAACAAAATCAAAATTGTCTTTCTTAAATCCGGCCCAACGCCTTATGTGCAAAAGCTTGTAAGCGTTATGGTATGTACGTCTTAAAAAATCATAACATGAGTTTTGCAATATTAATTCATGTAATAAGTATTTGTACCTGATTAAAAATTTATATAGAAACTAAATCCAAAATGTAGCCCTCCTATTATATTTATTATTATTTTCATTCGATTGCTATTTTAAAAGTGGCATTTAAAAGCAACTCCGGGTCTACTCTCTTTTTGGTAATGGTTGTCAATTCTTTTCACGATTGTGAAAACCTAAAACTAAAAAAGTGCTCATGTTTTGGAAAAATATCTTATTTTATGCCTTGGCGCTTTTTACGCTGCTGCTTACCTTCAATTTTTTTGGTAAGGCATATTATCAAATGGACAGGTATGCTGAGTTCAACAATAGAAGCACTATTGTTTATAGTGGCTATAAAGATCTTGCTTCACAGTTAAATAAGGCAGCGGTAGTCAATCCCGGCTTGTTGCATGCAGCGGGTAGTTCTCCTGCCAAATCCCTGTTTTTTGCAGATAGCGTATCGGTCATTTATCAATTGGATAACCTTAAGTCCCAAGTGCATGATTCTGTCAATATACAAATTGTAGCCCAACTCGACTTGCCGGTAAGGCAGGAGTTATCATGGATTCTTCGGAGCAACGTACCTGATTCCATCGTGCAGCATAAAGCTGCAAGCCATATTAAAGCATACATTACTATAGATTCATTGCTAAAGGCGGGAGCGGTCAGAACAGGTTTTTTGGTGGATCTGCACAAAAAGCAACTAACCGAATCAATTAAGCAGCTTGCAATCTGGATGTTTGCGTTTATAGCACTATCCATCATCATTCTTACAGTTGCCGGATTTATTCTCCTTCGTCAAAAATCAAACCTTATTATAAAGGAGCGTGAACTGGAAAAGAGCGAGAATCGATTCCGGGCATTGGTAGAAAACAATGAGGATATTATTGTCTTGCTAAACAAGGATCTTACAGCCGTTTACCGCAGCCCTTCCGCTACACGCTATGTCGGTTGGTCCGGGGATGAGCGCGCAAACCCGGTACCATTGGCTTATACACATCCGGATGATGTGGCCATGGTTAGTACTGCTGCAAAAAGCGTATTGGCTAAACCTGCAGAAGTGGTGCACTTGGCATTTCGCACCGAAAAGAAAACCGGAGGATATGCATGGCTGGAAGGCAGTGTTGTCAATATGCTGCATGACCCTGCACTAAGGGGCCTTATTGCCAACTTTAGGGATGTAACAGACCGGAGACTTGTAGAAGACAGCTTGGCAAAAAGCGCAAAGGAACTGGCAGATTACCGTTTTGCACTGGATGAATCGGCAATTGTAGCAGTTACCGACAGCAAGGGAATCATTACACATGCAAACAATAACTTCTGCAAAATTTCGGGTTATAGTAAACAGGAGTTAATCGGTAAAGACCATAAAATCATTAATTCGGGATATCATTCCAAAGAGTTCATGCGCAGCATTTGGAAGAATATTACAGTTGGTAAAATCTGGCAGGGTGAAATTAAAAATAGGGCAAAGGATGGCACTTTTTATTGGGTGGATACTTCCATAGTTCCTTTTTTGAATGAAGGAGGGAAGCCATACCAATATGTAGCAATACGTGCGGATATCACCGCACAAAAGGCTCACGAGCAAAGTTTGCTAAAGGCAAACAGGTTGTATTCCTTTATCAGCGCTATCAATCAGAGTATTGTTCATATCAATAATCAGGATGAGTTGTTTGCAAGGGTTTGCCATATAGCCCGCGATCTGGGCAAATTTGAACTGACCTGGATTGGTCTCTTGGACGCCGACAAGAAGCTGAGCATAGCTGCTATGGCCGGGTCAGATGGTGCGCTGCTCGGGCTTACAAATCAGGCATACCTGGATTTTGCCAATGGTTTTATGCGTGACACGCCAATGGCCAAAGCCATTGCACAGGGGCAGTATGCGGTTAGCAACAAGACTTTGGAAGATGCATCACTTTTAGCCGCACGTGAATGGTTTACCAGGGTTGGTATTAAGTCGTTAATAGTATTTCCGCTAAAGAAAATGGGTAAGGTTGTAGGTACTATCTGTTTTAAAGCCAACGAGGAAGATTTTTTTGACCAGAGGGAAATTAACCTGTTGCAAGAAGCCAGCGGGGATATCAGTTTTGCGTTGGAAGTATTTGAAAAAGAGAAGCTGCGTACCCAGGCAGAAGCGAGCATCGCCCGAAACGAGGCCCGGTTGAAAAAAGCCCAAAGCATAGCGCATATAGGCCATTGGGAACTCAACCTAGCTACCGAACAATGTGAAATGTCCGAAGAGGCCTGTCGCATCTACGGCCTCAGCCCGCACCGCAATATCTACACGATCGATTATTGGATGTCTTTTATGCATCCCGATGATCTTCCGCGCGTCACAAGATTGGCGGAGGAGCAAAATGTTACTTTAAATAATCTGGCATACAACTGTAGAATTATTAGGAGCGATGGTACTATCAGGCACCTGCATACCGAAAGCATTTACCAGTATGGGTCAGATGGCAAGCCCAAAGGCCTATACGGTATTATCCATGACATCACCGATAGGGTTATTGCCGAAGAAACCATCAGGACATCCGAAGCTAATTTGACAGCGATAATAGAGAATACAGATGCATATATCTATTCCCTGGATACTGACCTACGCTATCTCAGGTTCAATAATTTGCTGAAGGATGTTATACAATTGACATTTGGTGTTGAAATTAAGCAAGGGGATAGTGTCCTTAATTTTTTAGGTAGCACGGAACAGGCAGACGAATGGGGGGTAGTGTATAAAGAGGCCTTTACGGGTAAATCGATGCAGTTTGTCAGGGAGTTTAACTTTGGTGATACCAGGACCTTTACACACTTCAGTATAAATCCCATACGTGCCGATGACAAGGTTATCGGCCTTTCGTGCTTCGCGCGAGACATTACGCCGCAAAAGTTGGCAGAGCAGCAAATCATTCTATTAAATGAATCGCTGGAGGCTAAGGTAAAAGAACGCACCGCAGAGTTGTTGCAGGTAAATCAGGAGCTGGAAACATTCAGCTATACGGTGTCGCACGATTTGCCGGCACCGCTGCGCCTGCTTATGGGCTTTACACGCCTGTTGGATACTAACTACAGCAACATACTGGATGAGCAGGGCAAAGAGTTCCTGACTATCATCAGCAAAAATGCCAGCAATATGTCGGAGCTGATCCGCGACCTGCTCCGCTTCTCAAAATTGGGCAAGGAAACCTTGGCTATAAAGGAAGTCAGCATGTTCGACCTGGCAAGCATTGCCATCAATGATGTGCGCTCCGACCCGGCTAATAGCCACGTAGAATTGAACTTGCTGGATCTGAAACCTTGCCATTGCGACTCGGGCTTGATTCGCCAGGTCTGGTCAAATCTTATCAATAACGCTGTCAAATATTCATCTAAAAGGGAATTCCCCAAAGTTGAAATCGGTATGTGCAATATCAATGAGCAGTCAACCTATTATGTAAAGGATAATGGAACAGGCTTCGATATGAAACATGCAGACAAGCTATTCGGGGTGTTTCAGCGCCTGCATCAGGCTACAGAGTTCGAAGGCACAGGAGTTGGGCTAGCTACCGTGCACCGCATCATAGCCCGCCACGGCGGCCGTATATGGGCCGAAAGCACCGTAGATCAGGGTGCTACGTTTTACTTTACTATTCCGGATTCAAGTCAAGTATAAAGAGATATGCTATAATCAACTTTGAGGTGGTTGTACAGGTAACTGAGGCCACGCTTTAAAAACAATAAAATTATAGAAGTGAATAATTGCTATGACATTTTTTCTTAGGTTATTTTTTACAAAAGACTTCAAAATTTGGATTTATCGAAACTGGATGATAATCTAAAGTTAGAGTTTGTAATTCACTTGGCTTATGAACTGGATAGAATGTTTTAATTCTATGAAAAGCTTTTTTTCTTAAACCGTCTTGTCTGATATACTTGCGAGGGCTTACTCTTACACAGTAGATTATACCCTTAAATTTAAATGAGATTTTTTCAAAAGAATCGTTTTTATAAATGCCTGATTCATCAATAATTGTGCATAGTTGTTTCAGTTCGCTTAAAAAATACTTATAATGGAAAAAATCGGTAAAAAAAGAAGTGTCTGTTAGATGTTGCTTAGTCAAATTTGAGTAGTGCCGACTGAGAATATGCATCATTGTAAGTGCATTAAATTGTATCTCACACCCATTTAAGTTAATGATTGATTCCGTCAAACTCTTACCCTCGCTTTCCTCAATGGACATTAGATATGCATACTTAGATTGTAGAAGTATTGATGCTTTTTTTTGTTTATAGAAGAAGCTCCCTTTTATATATGGAATATTCTTTATTTCTAATGACTTGTTTAATTCTTCAATTTGTTTCTTGACTTCTTGAAAAACAACCGCTATTAGTTCCTCAGAATTATTAGATTGAATCTGTCTCTCCCATTCTTGTGCTTCTTTCATTAAATACTTTATGTCCTCTTGAACTTGCTCAATTGGAACCTGAATCTTGTATTTATGGGGATTTTGTCTAACGTCTTCAAGGTCTGGAACAAGACTTTGCTTTTGTATAAATGTTTCATCAGGCTTGGTATATATGCTTCCGCCAGAGATGTCCCTCCAATAAATTAGGTAAGTCTTTTTAAAGTTCCAGTTGGCCCAAGTTGCATAATCCTCAACGGACGTCTTTGCAGAAAAAGCGTTATAGTGTTGACAGTAGAAATTTTTCTCAGACTCAAAAAGAGCTTTTTTAGCCTTAATCCTTTTTTCAATTTTTGAAAAATCTATCTTACCGTTTGAATAAAACTCTTCAGTTAAAGAGGTTTCTAAAGGTACAAAATAGGGTCTTTCGATTTTTTTCATGATTCGAAAATTTACAAATATCGTGCCCATGTATAATCACAGAGATAGCACTGAAAGTTATGAGTTAGTCATTTCATGCCATTTTGTCCATTATCCATCTTCACCGGCCAATTCTACCCTGATTCTGAACTCATTTGCCTGCACAAATCTCTGCCATGCCCTGCTTAAATATTAATATGTAAAATAAAAATAATGTAAATTATTTAATACATAAATTTTATTATTACTTCTTATTTTATTGAAAAATAATGAATTAAACCAACTGATTAGTTTTATATGTTAATGGGCCTTAAACGCATCTTCAGGTTTGGTATATTTGCCCCGCTGTTAGTTTCGTTGCCGTTCAATATATATTCAACGGCAACCTACCCCGGGATATGTTGAATCCCGGGGTTTTTTATTTACCAAATGTCCTTAATCAAAAATCCGGTTCACAGTGCTTTGCGTAAGCTAGGTTATGGACATTATCATACGCCCGCTTATTTAGCAAAGTACATCTGTACTTATGGCAGCGCACTCTTAAAATTACTTATTAATACTATACCCGGCGCATAGTAGCGTCTCATTGGTGCAACATTTGTACACATCTGTTCGTTTGTTATTAGTTCGGTTTTATCTATTAAAGTCCTTCTCATATCTTAGCAAAATATATAAGCATGGAACGCGAAATCATCTCAGTCAAGCGTAAGGCATTACGCATCAATCTCGAGCAAACCATTTATGGCACCTTTGCCGAAATAGGCGCAGGGCAAGAGGTGGCACGTACTTTTTTTCAGGCCGGTGGCGCATCGGGCACAGTGGCCAAAACCATGAGTGCCTACGATATGGCTTTCTCCGATTCCATTTATGGCGAAGAGGAGAGTGGCCGCTATGTGAGTGAGTCTCGCCTGGGCAAAATGCTGCACCACGAGTATCAATTGCTCGAGGAGCGCCTGATAGGGGATAAGTACAACGGCCGCAGGTTTTTTGCCTATGCAGATAGCTGCAGCACCATCAACTTCAAAAAGAACAACGACCCACACGCGTGGATAGGTTTGCGCTTTCAGTTGGAGGCCAATGGCCCTACGAATGATGTAAAGCTGCACGTGCGCCTGAAAGGCACCGATAACCTGCTTCAGCAAAAAGTGATAGGCACCCTGGGTGTCAACCTGATATATGCTTGCTACTGGTTTAGCGACAACATGGAGTTCTTTATCGATTCCCTGTACGATAACCTTTCGCCCGAGCAGGTAGAGCTGGATATGATACGGGTTAAGGGCCCTAAATTTAATTGGGATAACCGACTGCTGGCATTGATGCTGGTGCAGAAGGGCTTTACCGATGCTACCATCTTCGGCAGCGACCGTGAGGTATACCAGCCAAAAGACGTACTCTACAAAAAGCACATCCTTTGCCTGCGTGGCCGGTTCCGCCCTGTTACCAAACTGAACGAGGACATGCTGAAATGCGGCCTCGAAACTTACCGCAAGGTAATAGGCTGTACACAGGAGGAGATAGCTGTGGTTTCGGAGGTTACGCTGGCCAACCTGGAGAGCGACGATGCCTATAGCGCCAAGGACTTCCTGGATCGTACCGAAATATTATGCAGCTTGGGGCATACCGTATTGGTATCCAACTGCCACAAGCACGATAAGCTGATAGAATACATAGACCGCTGCAAGCCAAAGAGCATAGGTATCATCATAGGTATCATGAACATGCTGGAGCTGTTCAAGGAGAAGCATTATACGCACCCTGAGCGCGAGCTGATGCACTACTTCGGCGATATCTTCAACAAGAATGCCGTGATGCTGATGTACCCTTACCAGCCGAATGCAGATAAGCCGGTGATAACATCCGAGAACCTGCACATACCTGATAATATGCGCAGCCTGTTCAATCACCTGAAGTCGAGCGGCCTGCTGATAGATATCGAAGGCTTCGACCCGAGCGTATTGGGCATCTTTTCGCCAAAGGTTATCAGCATGATAAAGCATGGCGAATCGGGCTGGGAGCACATGGTGCCGGACAAGGTGGCCGACATCATCAAAGAGAATTGTTTGTTCGAATACCCGTGCGAGGTATAGTTGTAAAAATATAAAGCAAGGCACTGCTGCAAGCAATGTTGCGGTGCCTTGCACAAGCCTTTAATCAAAGACTGTTTAGCTGAATGATAGAAATTCAAGATACAGCACGCCATAGGGGCTTGCGCAAAGAACTGGTTAGCCAACTCCGCGAAAAAGGGATTGCGAGCGAAGAAGTATTGGCCGCCATCAACAAGGTGCCGCGCCATTTGTTCTTTGGCAAGGATACCATTTTTGATGTGCGCGCTTATGAGAATACCGCACACCCTATTGGTGAAGACCAAACCATTTCGCATCCCTACACCGTTGCTTTTCAATCGCAGCTATTGGACTTGAAACCCGGCGAAAAGGTGCTGGAAATAGGAACAGGCAGTGGTTACCAGGCAAGCGTATTGGCAGTATTAGGTGTTAAGGTATTCTCTATCGAACGCCAGAAAAAGCTGTTCGAAAAAACAAAACCGCTATTGGCCCAACTGGGTTACTCCTCTATCAAATGCTTCTTTGGCGATGGCTTCGAGGGCTTGCCTTCGTACGCGCCTTTCCATAAAATAATTGTGACTGCCGCAGCCCCAAGCTTGCCAAATAAACTACTGGACCAACTGGCCATAGGTGGCTGCCTGGTAATACCCCAGGATCATGCAGACGGCAGCACCCAAATGAAACGCTACACCAAGCACAGTGCCCGCGAACTGGAAGAAGAAACCTTCGAAACATTCCGCTTTGTACCTATGCTGAAGGGCAAGGTGTTTTAACCAAGTCGAAACCCTGACGCAAGGTTAAGTGAAGCAGTCCTTGTGACATCGCTGAAACTGGCAGCCCGTATGGTGTATTTGTAGGGGCGAACTGCCGAAGGCCATCATGAACACCCCTAAAATTAAAGAGGTGAATAATTGCATACGCCCTTGTGGCTAGGTCGGCTAAACCACCATTCAATTATCAACCCCAATTATTATGATTTAACTTCTCATTTATTGAAAAATTGATCTTCCGACCATTTAGCGGGATTATCATTTATGTAATCTAAGATGGTGTTATATGATTTTTCATTTCGTATAACATGGTCATGAAAACCGCGCTGCCATAATTGTTCTTCAAACCCAACTGATTTTAATTGTTTTGTTACTGAACCTTTATATCCCCGGATAAGCGCACCTATTGTTTGGGAAGGCGAATGAAAATCCGAAGCTTTTAATTGTTTCCCGGGAAGTTCAGGAGTGGCCGATTGGTTGTTCAAGGGCGAATGCAATTCGCCCCTACATTGGTCGTCTAAAATCAATATGGCGTGGATGTGGTTAGGCATAACAACGAATACATCGAGAGATACATTTTTTCGTTTTTGGACAGTATTCAACCATTCATCATGAGCTATTTTCCCATATTGGTTCAGTTTCATTTCATTATTGGTAATTTGTCCAAAATGATTCAATCTATTGTGGCAGCATATCGTTACAAAGTATTGACCGGGTTTAGAATAATCATATCCCTTTAGTCGAATAGACTTTCGGTTTGTTATTCGGTTATCTATCATACTGTACATCAATTTTGGGCAACCCAAATCTAAAAATTCAATCCAAAATTTCCCTGCCCATCATCCGTATGGTGTATTTTTTAGGAATGAACTGGCTAAACCAATCTTGAACATAGGTAAAGTTTGTCTCTAAACCCGTATGGTGCATTCTGTAGGGGCGTATTGCATACGCCCTTGGGGAACAATCGACTGAATTATATTGATGGTAACTACACTACGGCATTCCTCTCGGAAACTGGATGTACTATGTATTTCTTTGGTGCTTGGTTGTTTTGTAAAACTGCTTGATTACTTTAAGTTGTTTGAAGCATAGATAAAATCTAAAGGATACTGCATTTTAAATCTCACCTCTTTTGCTACTATACTCAAGCCTCACAGAGGCGTCCTGTTTGTAGAAAAAAGAATCTACCATTAGCAGCTCCGGAGGAGCGTTCTGTAATCCGCGCCTCAGATACTCGCAAACAATACCTACCCCTCCACCAACTCCTCAAACAACCTCTTCAATGTCTCCCCTGCATCAACACACAAACCCGGATGCACACACGAAGCCTGCACCACAGTGCTCCGCGTAGCCGTCAACCACCGAAATCGCTCCGCAAGCGAATACGCACCTATTGGCCCCGCATCCTTGCCGCCCGCACATATCCGTTTTATCGATTGAAGCGAAGCCTCCACGTCCTTTATGTCCAACTCTTTGGCAAATGCCGAAATCCGCAGTTCATCCACCACAAATACTGCCTCCAAAAACTTCTGCTCCGCGCAATACAATATTACGCCCGCATTCAGGAACTCCTCGCGCTCTACCCTTGGCACCACGCGTATTACAGCATATTCAAACAAATGTCTACCGTGCATCTTTCGCGTTGTTTACAAGGGTTTGTAAATGTGCTACACGTACCTGCAAAAACTCGCTGTACGCTGCCCGGTGTTCCTCTACAGATTCAAATGGCGAATCCCTCCACAGCCACTCATCAGGTATCATGGCTATTATCCTGTTTATCTCTTCTGCGGTCAGCAAACTGCTGAACGCACCGCTTACCTTATCCAGCTCGCTGGCATAGGGGAGGAGCACGTGGTCCTTCAACTGCGCAAATGGCAGGCTCGCCTTCTCTTTCCAGTTTTGCCAGCTATGGTGAAAATATAATGCCGCCCCATGGTCTATCAGCCATAGCTCATTGCGCCACCACAGCATATTGGTATTGCGCACAGTGCGGTCCACATTCAGCAGCAGACTATCTAGCAATACTATTTTAGAGGCCAGCTCCGCATCTACTTTGTTGTTGGTAGCGTCAAACGTTATCGCCCCGCTCAGGTAGTGCAGTGCCAGGTTATTACCCACGCTCGATTTCAGCAGGTCCTGTATCTCCTCATCACCCTCCATCCGGCCAAACACCTCATCCAGGTTCACAAACACTATTTCAGGAATACGCAAACCCAGCGTCCGCGCTATCTCGCCGCCTATCAGCTCCGCTATCAGCGCGCGCGTACCCTGTCCCGCACCCTTAAACTTAATAACGTACAGGAAATTATCATCCGCCTCCACTATCGCCGGCATCGAACCGCCCTCCCGCAGCGGCGTCACATACCGCGTCACATTTACCTTCCTCAATGTCTGCTCTTTCATGCTATTAGTATAACTCCAATTTTGTTGTGGCTCCGCCATGGTTGATGTCCCCGCCAACCAAAAGTATAAGAAATTCCCGTTTGTGCTAAGCTATGGATAAAGAGGTATTACTACCTGTGTTCGGAATCCCTTTTAACTATCACGTTCTGGTTGGTTGTAAAAAAACAATGCGTAACCATCCCAAACCTATATCGACCCCTGCGCCTTATT
>DLGO01000064.1 GCA_002482725.1 Bacteroidetes bacterium UBA7692
GACAAGCCTCCGTTCAGCAATACCTGCTTGTGCACCCGGAAGCCGAAATTGAGGCCCAGGCTCATGTCTATCATGCTGAAGTTTTCGCGGTTGATGGGCTCATTTGGGTTGATGCCGCGGTCGAAACCGGCATCCTCTACCCACTGGTTGTTGAAGTAGAACTTGTTGAAGTCTACGCTGCGCAGTATATAGTTGATGCAAAAGCCGGCGCTCATTACATAGCGCTGCTTTTTGTCGAAAGCCTGGTGGTAGGCAAAGCTGCCGCCTATGCGCTTGTAGCTGAGGGAGCCATCGCCGGCCACATCGTTCAGGAAGTGGACACCCGCCCCAAACCAGCCCATCTTAAGGGCCTTTTCGCCAAAGGCGAAATCTATGAAGGGCGATTGGGTGTGGTAGTTAAAGGCATTTTGCTGGATAAGCGCAGGCCACTGGTACTTGTAGTTGAAGCCGATGCGGTAGTTGCCATTGAAGTAGCCCGTGGTAGCAGGCGACATAATGAGCGGATTGGTAAAGAACTGGCTGAAGTGTATGTCCTGCGCGGGTAATATGGAAGGGCATGCCGTGGCTATAGTAAGGCACAGCAGCAACCGCTTAATTGCTTTTATATAAAGAGGAACATGTACACCTGTACTTATCATTTGTTTCAACGTTCACGATAGACGGCATTAGCAGCGATAAGGTTTGACGGGGGTTATTTTGCCAGCTTGGCTATCTCTTCTTCCAGCGCCAGCTCGTCGCCCTCTACGTAGCCGCTGTGGGTGTACACGACTTTGCCGCTTTTGTCGAGCAGCAGGGTAAAAGGCACGGTTTGTATGTTGAAGGCGCGTTTCAGGTCCTGGTTCAGGTCCAGCAGCACATCGTACTCCCAGCGCTGTGAGTTGATGTAGGGCTTTACCTTGGCGGCATTGCGGGAGTCGTCTATAGAGACGGCCACCATTTTAACACCGTACTTGGTTTGCCACTCGGGGTAAAGCTCGTGTATGTTGGTCAGCTCCTTTTTGCAGGGTGCGCACCAGGTAGCCCAGAAGCTAACCACGGTAATGCGGCCGCTGTCGCCATAAGAGCTGATATTAACGGGTTTGCCGTTTATATCGTTAAGCACGATGTTGGGCAGTGTCTTCTCCCCTAATATCTTGCGCCATACGTTCTTTTCCTGCCCTATGGCAGATAATAAAATAAATAAAGCACCGGCTAATAATATTTTGCGCATAGTCATCGTTTGTAATCACCAAACTTAATGAATTTACGGTGAAAACCTTTTAACGGCTTTCACCACCAAAAATTGCAACAGTTAACCATATATTCGCCTTTGCATGAAGTATAGTTTATTCGTCATTTTAACCTGGTTTTGCCTTTCGGCGAGCGGTCAGGGGTACTTTTCGGGCTCTTTCCAGAGCAATACCAACTTCTTTATACGCGACAGCGCCATAGGCGCTGCCGACCAGCCGCACTACGACAACTATAAGATAGGCACCGATGCCTGGCTAAACCTGAACTATATAAACGAGAAGTTCGGGCTGGAAATAGGCACCCGAATAGACATGTACTACAACACTATCCTCTTTACCCCGCGCACACCCACCACCGCTGCGGGTTTGGGTTTGTTTTATGTAAAAAAGAAAGTGAAGGACCTGAACATAACAGCCGGCTACTTCTACGACCAGATAGGAACAGGAATTATATACCGAAGCTGGGAAGAGCGGCCCCTGGGCATAGACAATGCCCTGCTGGGCGCACGGCTGGAGTACGACATAGACCAAAAGGTAAAGCTGAAAGTATTTTCGGGGGTGCAAAAAAACAGGTTCAGCCTGTACAAGCCGATCATATCGGGCTTTAATGCCGAGGGCAACTTTAGTATAAAGGGTAAAGTATTGCTGCAGCCGGGTGTGGGCCTGCTGAACCGCAGTATGGACAAAGAGAGCGTGGATGTGCTGGTAAGCAGGATAGAAACCCTGGACTCTACCCTGCGCTTTGTGCCAAAGTTCAACACCTACGCCTTTACCGTGTACAATACCCTAACGGTGGGCAATGTGTCATGGTATGTGGAGGGTGCTTACAAAACCCGCGAAGCTATAGTGGGCTATGGCGGCAAGCTGCTGAACAAGCCGGGCAGCGTTATCTACTCCACGCTTAGCTACTCTACAAAGGGGTTTGGTGGTACACTATCGTTTAAAAGGACCGAGAACTTCTCGCTGCGCGTATCGCCAAACGACCTTAGCAGCCAGGGCGTGTTCCAGGGCTTGCTGAACTTTTTGCCCCCTACGGCCAGGCAAAATTCATTAAGGCTGCCATCGCGCTACTTTGCCCCATCGCAGGAGCAGCACGAGCTGGCCTTTGGCGCAGAGTTTACCTACTCGCCCAACAATAAGCTATCCTTCTCTGCCAATGGCAGCTACATACGCGACTTCCTGAAAGGCGCACCCGTAGCCCCCGAAAAGGTAATAAGCGGCACCGATACACTGGTAAACGATGCCCGCAACTTCTTTGGCGAAGCCTTTATATCTGCCACCTACAGGCCCATGAAAACCCTGGAGATAGAAGTCGGCTTTCAATATGCCCGTTACAACCGCCTGCTATACCTGAACGAAGGAGCCATAGACATCAACAGCTACACCCCCTTTGCCGAGCTTAGCTACCGCTTCAACAAGAAGATGAGCATACGCACCGAGGTACAGTACCAGCATGTAAAAAAGGACTTCGGCCAGTGGATATATGCCCTGGTAGAGTTTAACGTAGCGCCGCGCTGGAGCGTAGCCGTAAGCGACATGTGGAACTTTAAAGCAAATCCCGAAAACGTGGTACCGCAGGGCCGCAAGCCACAGCACTACTATTCGGCATTTTTGTCGTTTACCCACCATTCGCACCGTTTCAGCGTCAACTATGTGAAGCAGGTGCAGGGCATCGTATGCACGGGCGGCGTGTGCCGTTTCGAGCCGGCATTCAGCGGGGTTAAGTTTTCTATCAATTCTACGTTTTAAGGCATGAAGCAGAACATCATATATATAGCCATAGCGGGCCTTTCGGTTTACCTTACCTCCTGCGAAGAAGTAGGCCCCGCCATCAACCTGGGCAACACCGGCAAGGCGGTATCAGATACCACCTATGTAGAAACAATGGTAGAAGCACCAACAGACAAGCATGTACTATTGGAGGAGTTTACCGGTGTGCGCTGCATCAACTGCCCCGATGGACACATCATCATACAATCCCTGAAAAGCACTTATGGCGATAAGGTAGCCTCCGCTGCCTTCCATACCAACGACCTGGGCGAAGCTTACCCAAATGCCACAGAAGACCTACGCACCGCCGATGGCGAAATACTGCAGGACTACCTGGTATACCAGGGTGCCAAGCCATGTGCCACGATAGATAGGGTAAAATTTGGCAGCAGCGATGTGTCGCCCATGTACTCAAAGGGCGTATGGAGCAAGCACGTGCAAACAGAAATAAACAAAACAGCCCCGCTTAACATCTATATAGCCCCCGTTTACGACTCTACCACGCGCACGCTTAGCTTCAGCACAGAGCTGCACTACACACAGGCAGTAACCGAGCAGCAAAAGATATCGGTACTTCTGCTGGAAACAAACCTGATACAACCACAGATAAATGCAAGCAATGTAGTAGACCCGAACTACCTGCACAAGGATGTTTTCCGCAAGGCGGTAACCAATATAAAGGGCGATCCCATAACTACCACCACCGAAGCAGGCCGGGTAGTTCGCCGCACCTACATCACCCAGCTGGATGCCAAGTGGAAGCCGGAGAAAGTGCGCATACTGGTGTTTGTACATAAGTACGGCAGCACAGAGGAAATACTGCAAGTAAGGGAAGTGGAGCTGTAATGCGCTGTTTCGTTTTAATATATAAAATAAAAATACAGGCAGGCGTTATGCTACCTCCGTTTGCGCAGATTGTGTAAATCCGGTACATAAACATCGCGCCCAAATCACTATTTTCGCGCCCATGCAAGAAAAGGTCCTCATCATCGACTTTGGTTCACAATATACCCAACTGATTGCCCGCCGCGTTCGCGAAAGCGAAGTTTACTGCGAAATAGTACCCTACAACAAGGTGCCGGAGATAACCCCTGAAGTAAAAGGCATAATACTGAGCGGCAGCCCATGCAGTGTAAACGAGGTGGATGCACCTACTGTAGACCTGGCAAAGCTGTTGGCAGCAAGGCCATTGCTTGGTGTGTGCTACGGCGCACAGCTACTGGCAAAAAACAATGGCGGCAACGTAGAGAAAAGCGATAAGCGCGAATACGGCCGTGCCCACCTGGAGATAGACAAAACTGACGACGTACTGCTGAATGGCGTAAGCAACAACAGCCAGGTATGGATGAGCCACGGCGACACCATACGCAGTGTAGGCGACAAGTTTGAGCTTATAGCGCACAGCGACTCCAAGGTAGTAGCTGCATTCCGTGGCAAAGAGGGAGAGTTCCAACACCCTGTGTATGCCCTGCAGTTTCACCCCGAGGTATTCCACAGCACCGAAGGGCATAAAATAATAAAGAACTTCCTGCACAATATATGCGGCTGCACCAATAGCTGGACCCCTGCATCGTTTGTAGAGGAAACTATAGCCAACCTGAAAACCACCATTGGCGAAGAGCATGTGCTGTTGGGCCTTTCGGGTGGTGTTGACTCATCGGTAGCGGCATTGTTGCTGCACAAGGCAATAGGCAAAAACCTTGTTTGCGTGTTTGTAGACAATGGCTTGCTGCGCAAAAATGAATTCAGCTCTGTATTGGAGCAGTACAAAGGAATGGGCTTGAATGTGATAGGCGTAGATGCAGGCTACGAGTTCCTGAGCGAGCTGAAGGGCGTTAGCGACCCTGAGCAGAAGCGCAAGGTGATAGGCCGTGTGTTTATAGAGGTATTTGAAAAAGAAGCATTGAAGCACCCCGAGGTGAAATGGCTGGCACAAGGCACCATATACCCCGATGTAATAGAATCTGTAAGCGTGAAAGGGCCATCGGCTACTATCAAGTCGCACCACAACGTAGGCGGTCTGCCGGAGCGCCTGAAGCTAAAAATAATAGAGCCCTTGCGCTACCTCTTCAAAGATGAAGTACGCCGTGCAGGCAAGCAACTGGAGCTATACCCTGATATATTAAACAGGCATCCATTCCCGGGCCCGGGCCTTGCAGTGCGTATCCTTGGCGACATCACCGAAGAAAAAGTGAAAGTATTGCAGGAGGCCGATTACATCTACATCAACAACCTGAAACAGTTTGGGCTGTACGATCAGGTGTGGCAGGCTGGCGCTATCCTTACGCCTATCAAAACAGTAGGCGTAATGGGCGATGAGCGCACCTACGAAAACGTATTGGCTTTACGTGCAGTAAACAGCACCGATGGCATGACCGCCGACTGGACGCACCTGCCATGGGATTTCCTGGCGAAAACATCTAACGACATCATCAACCATGTGCGCGGTGTAAACCGTGTGGTATACGACATCAGCAGCAAGCCACCTGCAACCATTGAGTGGGAATAATCAGGCAGGCTACAAATATCCAAAGGCGAAGGGAGCAATCTCTTCGCCTTTTTTTATGAATGAAATCTACCTGCTACCCAATATGGCAAAAACGATAACAGAATAGTTATTTCAAATATACATTTCTAACAAATAAATAATATACTGATAATTAGCATATTAAAACAAACGTTTTACAATCATATTATGAAATTAATTTGCGTGTAACAAAAATTAACCTTTCCTTAGATGCACATATTTACCATGCACGATAGTTAATGCTGGTGATTATCTATAAAGCCTACGATAAGCAAACCTGCCCTTTCCTTCTTTCATGATGGATGTGACCGCGGATGCCGAAAAGCGGACTTCCAGAGTAGGCAACACAAAAATCCCCTTTTTATGAAACAGCTATTTACAATGGTGGTTGCAGCTATTTGCCTGCACACAACCCTATTTGCCCAAACAGGCACATGGTACTTTGGCGATAAGGCCGGAATTCAATTCACAGGGACATTTCCACCAACGGCACTTACCAATAGTGTCATGAGCACCAACGAAGGCAGTGGAGTGGTAACCGACGACGCAGGGAATATTCTCTTCTATTCCGATGGCGATTCCATCTGGGACCACTCCCACTCCTTTGCCTATAAGTTAAACCTGCCTGGCAATGTATCTTCTTCTACTCAAACAGCATTGGTACTTCCGGTACCAGGCACCAGTTGTGACACCTTCTTTGTATTTACCACCCCTGCTGTAGAGGATTGGAGTAATCGGTTTGGACTAGATCCTGGTCCCGCAGGTGCTTACAGAGGTCCAGGAGGAACCTATGATGGAACAAACAAAGGTTTACGCGTAAGCCGTATAGCAGTTGGTCCCGGCCCCGGTTATACCCTTACAGTACTTGAGGACAACCTGCCCATAAGTACAGGCTATAATTTACCTCTTGCAGAAAAATTAGCGCAGGCATCTGATGGCAATGGAGGTTATTGGATAGCAACCCACTCCTTTGCTCATGATTCCTTCTATGCATACCATGTTCTACCATCCTACAAAACAGTAACGGATCTGCAAGGGATTTCACCGGTTGTAAGTAAAGTCGGGTTCAACTATGGTAATGGAACTCCGGCAAGTGGATTGCGAACACAAGGGAATTCAGGCCAAATGAAATTTAACCAGGGCGCAACAAAAATTGGGGTGGCGCATGGCTATAGCCGCGATGTCAGGTGGCATAATTTCAATATAACAACCGGAGCAATTACAGGAGACAACATCGTACCGATTACAAAACCGGCAGCTCAAAATGATATAATATCAACTGTGTACGGATTGGAATTTTCCCCGAATGGTAGCTATATGTATTTTGCGGAAAGCTATTCTTTCGGCAATACCTCTGCCAACATATTTGTATATCAGGTAGACCTTGCAACCAATTCAACCATTACCGTAAGTCCTGTAGCGCACGCTATGACATCAGGAGATGCAAACAACAGGCATTACCCTTTTGGTGCCCTGCAACTTGGACCTGACGGTAAAATATATGTAGCAAGGCCAAACAGAGCTAAACTTGACGTTATATTTTCACCAAATGGATATGGTGCAGCCTGTGATTATCTGTCGGACACCATAGATCTAGACACTCAGTATTGCGGGCTTGGCTTGCCTGCTGTCGCTTCCGACATTCATTGTAGCTGCACACCTCCGGAAGGCTATGTAGATATTTACGATACCACATTTTGTATCGGCGACACTATGTACCTCAACTATGGAGGAGGCCACTACTACCATATTATCGTAGACGGAATCTTAAGGACAACCATCTATCAGGATAGCCTGAATACCAACGACACCACCACCAATTCACTACCTCCGGGAACCCACCATATAGATTTTGTAGTAAGTATGGACCATACCTTTATGTGTACCGATACCATCAGCTACAATGTTGTATCCAGTTGCTGCTCCTCTAGCAGTGTATCATTGAGCGATACCAGCGTTTGTCTTATGGATAGTGTATGTATTACGCTCACCAGTTCACTGGATTCCTTCATTGTGTATATAGATTCTATAGGAGGAGACCACAGCTTCTCAGATACGCTGCCGGGAATCAGGTGCGGCACTTTAGCCACGTCTGAATGGGCCACCCCTGGCTACCACCAGTTCATTGCAGTTTTCTTTGACAAAAGACACTTTTGCACAGATACGCAAAGAGCTACCATATACATAAAACCTGACTGCCAGTGCGGTATATCTCAGGACACATGCCCTGCTATGAACGCAGCTTTCAGCTATTCCTACAACTCCGGCTCTATAGTGTTGCACGATGAGTCTGCAAACAACCCTACCTATGTAGAATGGTATGTAGAAGGTAAGCAGTACAACACCGGTGCGGGCGACTCCCTGGTACACAAATTCAGCCACTCGGGTACATACCAGATATGCCTTACTGTGCATCACCTGATATTTGGCAGCGACCTTTGCTGTAGCGATGATACCTGCATTACCATAAACGTAGGGGTAGATACATGCGAGCTGCTGAAACTGCGCGCCGACTATACTTATATTTACAACTCCTCCATGCCATATTCAGTAACCTTCAATCCTACTATATGGAATGTAGTAACTGCCGATGTATCTATATGGAATTTCGGTGACGGACAAAGCGAATACCAGAATGGTTCTGGTACTACATACCACAAATACGATACAGCTGGTTTCTATACTGTATGCCTTACACAAATCTGGTACCTGAACGACAAGTACTGCTGTATAGACACACAATGCTATGTGGTATATGTGGCGCCGATACAAGGTATGATGAGGGTGTATCCTAATCCATTCAAAGAAACGATGAACGCCAATTTCCATGTGATACAAGATGGCTATGTAACCGTAGAAATACTGGATATAATGGGCAAGGTAGTGGCTACCCCTGTTGCTCACGAGTTCTTTGAAGATGGCTACTACACACGTATGTTCAATGCAGGCAAACTGCTTCCGGGTGTATACACATACCGCTACCTGGCCGACGACCGGGTACTGAAAGGAAAAATAGTGAAAGAGTAAATCTGAACTTGATTCATCCAAAGGCGAAGGGAGCAATCTCTTCGCCTTTTTTCATTACTTCTTCAGCGCCAGGGTAAATGGCCTTACAAAACTCTCTTCCAGCGATATCAGTGTTTCTGTACGGTTGATGCCCTCTATCTTTTGTGTGGTTTCCAGCACTGTACGCAGGTGTTGCGTATCGCGGCATATTATCTTCAGGAACAGGCTGTAGTTACCTGTGGTGTAATGGCACGATACTATTTCATTTATCTTCTTCAGCGCAGTTACCACAGAGTCATACATATCGCTCTTGTTCAGGTACACACCTATAAAGGCCGTAATGTCGTAGCCCAGCTTTGGGTAATCTACCTGTAGTTGTGGCGTGGCGGCTATGCCGTATTGCGTCAGGCGCTTCATGCGTACATGCACTGTTCCTGCCGATACATGCAGCTTTTGGGCCAGGTCGGTATAGGGCGTATTCGAATCTTTCATCAAAAGATTCAGCAATTGTATATCTGTATTATCAATTTCGTAATTCATACGGTTAAAATTGACCTTTTATTAAATAATATTCAATAATAACCACTATAAATGAATATTATCTAAACTTTTCAATGTTTTATTGAATAATATAACAGTTTACTTGTGTGCTGCGTATATTTGCATCAGTTCTTTTAAATACAATGTTGGGTGATGAAATTGGCAAACATGCCCTCCTGTCTCGGGGGTGAGGAGTTTGGGATAAATCAAGACAAAGCTGGTAACACTGATTACAAGCCTTGTTGCGGCTAACCACCTTTTGTAGGTTCGAGGCCTACTCCAACAGCTATATCGTTCTTTTTAAATAATTACCTTGTTGGGTGATGAAATTTGGCAAACATGCCCTCCTGTCTCGGGGGTGAGGAGTTTGGGATAAAGCAAAACAAGGCTGGTAACACTGATTACAAGCCTTGTTGCGGCTAACTTCCTTTTGCAGGTTCGAGTCCTGCCCCAACAGCAATTTAGCTTTCTCGTTCGTTCTGTCTGTTTGTAACCGGTTGTATGTTTTCATGCAACCGGTTTTTTTGTGTTTGTATCTCAACTAAAAATACCACTTTCTATTTTCCGTTCTTTGTTCGCTATTGCGGCTGACCACCACACGTGTTCGAAGATTGGTTTTGCTACCATCAACCATTTTTTGGCTATAGCACAAAGGCATTGCGCAACCATTCCTTCACTATATCGACCCCAGCGCCTTATTTTCTTGGCTCGCAGGGTGAGTCAGAAACCGGATCAATTCTGCACACGTAGCCAACACATATTCCAGAATTATCGACCAAAGTAACTGCGCAGATTTGTGCAGTTTCGGTTTCTGGCTTGCCCTTGCAGCC
>DLGO01000062.1 GCA_002482725.1 Bacteroidetes bacterium UBA7692
GGTATCCCAATGGACAGACAGAAACGAAACAGGCATTTAAATACCATCAAATTTACCGCAAAGGGTAGGCGGATTATACCGCAGGACAGAACCCGCTAACTGCATTTAAATGAAAAAGAGAAATGAAATATAAACCAATAAGACTAACCGAAAGATTCGCCGCAGCCACAGGTTTTGCTGGCATTGGGATTGGAGTAGGTGAAGCCTCGGGCGTTGAGGCCGGTGCCGAAATCTACCACTGTGCCGTTGAGGTACATGTCGTGCATCAGGTCTACAAGTACCTTTTCGCCATCCTGCTCATATACAGTATCGCCGGGCTTTGCAGTGTCGAACTCCATAACATAACTGAAACCGGCACAGCCGCCACCCTTAACACCTATGCGCAGAAATTTATCCGCTTCCATGTTTTGTGATGTACGCAGCCTTTTTACCTCTGCAATGGCAGATTCTGTAAGGCTCAATCCTTTTACTGCATTTCCTGTTAGCACATCATTCATAATCTTCTATTTTTGAAAACTTATTCAAAAGTACATGTTTAAACATTATTGAGGCAGTTTTTACGTTTTTAAAACAAATGTGGGCAGTGCCGGGTTTTTAACTTTAACAACAAGAACAACATTCACAACTAAATGGACACAACGATTATTTCTGAAATATTAAAGCTAACGATACCTGCGTTTATCGTATTCCTGACAGTATACTTTATGCTGAAATATCAGCTAAAAAGGGAGCTGGAGGTGAAGATACTGGAGCTGAAACTGAAAGACTCGAAAGAATTGAAAATACTGCGACTGCAGGCTTATGAGCGTCTGGCGCTGTTTCTGGAGCGTATAGCGCCCTACAACATTATTACGCGCACGCTGGAACCGGAAATGCTGGGACAGGAGCTGCAGTATGCCATGATACGCACGATAAGGGCAGAGTATGACCATAACCTGAGCCAGCAGATATATGTATCGGCGAGTGCATGGAATATGATATCGCAGTCGAAGGATGAGATAATAAAGACCATAGGCATGATATCGGCACAGGTGCCAAATGAGGTAAGTGCACATGAGCTGAGCCGCATAATAATAGATGCGATAGCCAATGCCAATGTGCCGCTGCCTACGCAGTATGCACTGGACTTTTTGAAAGCCGAAGCGAGGGAATTGTTCTAGTTGGCTTTTGGGGTGCTGTCTTTTTTAAGGCTGCCTTTCAAAACTCCGATAATGATAGGCACTACAGAGATACCTATGATGGCAAAAATGATGATTTCGAAGTTGATGCCGATAGACTTGAACCAGCCCGCAAGAAAATAGCCCAGGCAGGTAACGCCCACTACCCACAGTATAGCCCCTGCAATGCAGTTAACTATATACCTGGTGTAGTTCATGCTGCCGGCACCGGCTACAAAAGGCGCTATTGTGCGTACGATGGGCACAAAGCGCGCCATGATCACCGTTTTGCCACCGTACTTTTCGTAGAAGGCTTCGGTTTGGGTAATATACTCGCGCTTGAAGAAAAGTATGCGCTCTCGCGACTTTATCTGCTTGCTGAAGAACTTGCCCACGAAATAGTTGACGTTGTCGCCCAGCAAAGCAGCTACAATAAGCAGCGGCATAACGATGAAGATGTTCAGCTCGCCGGTAGCAGCAGCCAGCGCCCCTGCTGCAAACAGCAATGAGTCGCCGGGTAGCAGCGGCATAACGATAAGGCCTGTTTCTACAAAAACAATAAGGAACAGGATGGCATAGGTAAGGGTGCCATAATTGTGAACTATATCTGCCAGGTGCTTATCCAGGTGCAGAATAAAATCGATCAGAAAATGTATGAATTCCATAAAGCGCGAATGTATATGAAAAAGAACAAGTGGAGAAAAGGGAACTATAATGCGGTTTCTTGCCCATGGATTTATATGGTACATAAATCTCATTTTTTATTAAATAGTTAGTTTTTTGGCACTTATAAGATATATTCACCACTCAATTTTTTCAAACAGAACATTTAAAATACCCAAACATGAAGGATTTCACCCGACTGTTCGACATCCCCTACTACCAGCTAGAAAAGTTTCCGCAACCAGATGCATTGGTAGGAAAAGAAAACGGGGCATGGAAGAAATACTCCAGCCAGGAATATGTAGACAATGTAGAAAAAACAGCATTGGCACTTATAAAACTTGGTGTGCAACCGAGAGATAAAGTTGCCATAGTATCGAATAACAGACCAGAGTGGAACTTTGCCGATGGTGGTATATTGTCGGTAGGCGCTATCAACGTGCCCGTGTACCCTACCATCAGCGAGCACGAATACCTGTTCATCTTTAATGATGCGGAAATAAAAACGGTATTTGTAAGTGATGCTAAGTTGTTTGAGAAAATAAGCAACATAAAAAAAGACCTGCCTAACCTTAAAAACATATACACCTTTGACCAGGTGGCTGGTGCAGAACACTATTCTGACTTTTTGAAACTGGCAGATAACAATAATAAGCCTGAACTGGAACGCAGAAAGGCAGCTATAAAGTCGGAAGAGCTGGCAACCATAATATATACATCGGGTACCACAGGCAACCCGAAGGGTGTAATGCTGAGCCACGACAACGTGATAAGCAATGTAAAGGGAGTATTGCCTTTGCTTCCATTGAATGAAACACAGCGCATATTGAGCTTCCTTCCACTATGCCACATATTTGAGCGCATGGTAGGCTATGTATACCAGACCTGCGGTGTAAGCATATACTATGCAGAAAGTGTAGAGACAGTAGCGGTAGACCTGAAAGATGTGCAGCCGCACTTCTTTACTTCGGTGCCAAGGTTGCTGGAGAAAGTGTACATGCGACTGGAAGCTGCAGGCAATGGACTTACAGGTTTCAAGAAGACACTATACTTATCGGCACTTGAGTTTGCCAACAACTTTGAACTGGACAGAAAATTGGGGCTGATAGACAGCATCAAGTTCTTTGTATTTGACAAAATGATATTCAGCAAATGGCGCGCTGCGCTGGGCGGAAATGTAGTAGGTATATGTACCGGCGCTGCGGCACTGCAGCCAAGGCTGGCCAGGGTGTTTACCTGCGCGGGCATACTGGTATGCGAGGGCTATGGCCAGACAGAAACATCGCCTGTGGTAAGCGTTAATCCGTTTGACAGAGAGAAGGCAAAATTCGGCACTGTAGGCACAGTATTGACGGGTGTAACCGTAGATCTAGACCATCGGGATGGAATGAAACAAGGCGAAGGCGAGATAAGAGTAAAAGGCCCGAACGTAATGCTGGGCTACTACAAGCGCCCCGACCTAACAGCAGAGGTGATAAAAGATGGCTGGCTGCACACAGGCGATGTAGCTACGTGGGTTGAATATCGTGGCAACAAATACTTGAAAATAACTGACCGCGTAAAAGAAATATTCAAAACCAGCGGTGGAAAATATATTGCCCCTCAATCGCTTGAAAACAAGATGAAAGAGAGTCCGTACATAGAGCAGATAATGGCCTATGGCGAAAACAAAAACTATGTAGTAGCACTGGTAGTACCGAACTTTGCCAACCTGAAAGAGTACTGTGAAAAGCATGGTATAAAAGCAGGAAGCAATGCAGAGATAGCAGCTAGTAAAGAAGTAAAAGAGCTGATACAAAAAGATGTAGACCGTCTGAATAAAAACTTCGGCCAGTGGGAAACCATCAAGAAAATACACCTGATGCCAAGTGAGTGGACTATCGACTCAGGCGAAATGACCCCTACCATGAAAGTGAAACGCAAGATAGTAACTGAGAAGTTCAAAAATGAACTGGAGGCCTTGTACAGTAACTAAGAGCCGGATTATTTTATATAAAAACAGCCTTCAAAGAAGGCTGTTTTTATGAGCTTAAGTAAAATATAAATAATTGATTGTCAATTATTTAATTATTTTTTATTCGCAGTTTTCCGCTTCTTCAGGACCTGTGTTTTTGTAGAGCATAGACCAGATAGGAGCAGTATTATAAGCCGTCTTGTTGAACTTGTTTGACAAGATAATGATGCAGGTAGAATCATTGATGCGGCGTTGAAAGGCAGTGTTATTACCATGCCACCAGCCATTGTGGAAGATCATCCATGAAGAGTCCGGCTGCTGCGTCATACGCCAGCCGTAGCCATAGTTGCGGATGCCCTTGTGCTCATTGCTGCGGGGCTTGTAGGCTTCAGCCATGGTCTCTTCAGTAAGCAGGCGACCGCTGCGGAGTGCCTTTTCGAAAAGGTACATATCGCGCACGGTAGAGTAGGTGCCCTTGTCGCCTACAACACCGTCGAAGCAATCGTTCTTTTGCTCTTCCCATTTGGAGTTATAGTTCTTTGAATGCTCCTTGTTACGCCATGCAAAGGCATCGTATACAAAGGAGTGCGTCATTTCTAAGGGGGTAAAGATGTTGTCCTCTACAAAGTCGGCAAAGGATTGCCCGCTCACTGCTTCTACTAGCGAAGCCAGTATGGCATAGTTGGTATTGCAGTACTCGAAAGCACGGTTGGGCAGTCGGTTGATGCCTGGCTTTTTGGTTTCGATAATGGCCATCATGTCGGCATTGCTCATGTACTTGCCGCGCTCCGGCAGCCACTTGTAGTCGAAGTATAGATAGTTTGGCAAACCACTCCTATGGCATAGCAGGTGCTGAACAGTAATGGCTTTGTACGGGAACTTAGGAAAGTATTTCTGAAGGGTGTCATCCAATCCTATCAGGCCCTTTTGAACCAGTATCAGTACCGCCGTAGCAGTAATGGTTTTGGACACTGATGCCAACTGGAATGCGGTATTCTGGGTAACTGTATCACGGGACCTGTAGTTGGCATAGCCAAAGTAGCCCTCATAAACAGGCTTGCCATTCAGGACTACCAGAGCGCTGCCATTGAAGCCGTTGCGAAAAGAGCGGTGCAGAAAGAAAGTGTCAAGCTGGTTATTGATAACTTTGCGGAATTCGGTGCTTCGGTCTATAGCAAAGGATGGTCGCTCGTCTCCCGAAAAGAAGCGTTTAGCCTTAGCCTGATTGCATGATGGAGCAAAGGCTAGCATCATTACGAACATTAAGGAAATCTTGCGAATCACAATTGCGAATTAAACCATTTAATGTACCAGTTGTACATTGGCTTTCCACTATATGGTCTTGAATGGAACACTATAGTAAACAGCAAAGTAATGAATTACGGTTCCCGCCAAAACAAACACATGCCATATAGCATGTTGGTAGCGAAGGTTTTTCCATGCATAGAATATAACACCGAGCAGGTAGCTGAGACCTCCAAGAAGCATCATTACCAATACACCCATAGGCACGTTGGTCGCTAATGGCCGGTAGAGAAAGATGGCAAGCATGCCCATTCCGACATAAAGCGCAAGAGACAGTACTGCAAACCGGCCTGTAAAGAAAAGCTTGAGGATAGTTCCCAGTCCTACGATTATCCATAGGGCTGTTAGGAAGAAAGTAGCTGTATCGGCCTCTACGTATTTATGGATAATAGGAGTATAGCTGCCTGCAATCAGATAAAATATACTGATATGGTCCCAGATGCGTAGCTTATGCTTTGTTTCAGGGTGCTGTATGGCATGATAGAGAGTACTTGAACTGTAAACCATCAGCATGCCGAAACTAAACATACCAACGCTCCAAACGGTTTTTGCAGAACCTAGCTGAAAGGCATAAATCATGAGTATCGGTATGGCGAAGATGGCAAATGCAATACCAGCTCCATGAGTAATGGCATTGGCAAGCTCCTCTTTTTGAGATTGTATTCTTTTAGACATAAATAGTAAACGATTATCTAAAGATAATATTTAAGACACAAAAATTCTAAATGCAGGAAAGATTATATTCGCGAATGCTCAAGCAGATAAGAACCTGGGGAAAAGCATTTTGGGCTATAGATAAATAACAATTCTGACAATGAAATATAAATGTAGCACATGCTGGTAAAGACTTATGGCAGCGCGGTATATGGGGTAGATGCAGCCACAATAACCGTAGAGGTAAGTGTGCTTGAGGGCAATAAATACTTTATGGTAGGACTTCCCGATAATGCTGTAAAGGAGGCTTGGTCAAGAATAGAATCGGCCCTGAAGCATAATGAGTTCCGCATGCCACGTATCAAGATTATTATAAATCTGGCTCCCGCAGATGTGCGCAAAGAAGGTTCCTCATACGACCTGCCTATGGCAGTGGGCATTATAGCTGCCTCTGAACAAATGCCCGATGAAAAACTGAGCCAATATATAATCATGGGCGAGCTTAGCCTCGATGGATCGATATTGCCCATCAGGGGAGCCTTACCCATCGCCATTCAGGCGCGAAAAGAGGGCTTCAAAGGCCTGATAGTACCTAAGCAAAATGCCCGTGAAGCAGCCATAGTAAATAACCTTGAAGTCTACGGTGTAGACAATCTGAAAGAGGTAGTTGACTTCCTGTCCGACAAAGGAACCTTGGAGAGAACCATAGTAGATACACGTGCCGAATTTTCGGACAATGTAATTCAGAGTCAGTACGACTTCAGCGATGTAAAAGGGCAGGAGAACATAAAGCGCGCAATGGAAATAGCCGCTGCAGGCGGCCATAATGTTATCTTGATAGGCCCTCCCGGTGCAGGCAAAACCATGCTGGCCAAAAGGCTACCTACCATACTCCCACCACTAACCCTGGCAGAGGCATTAGAGACTACCAAAATCCACTCGGTAGCCGGCAAACTGTCAAAGAACTCTTCGCTCATATACCAGAGGCCATTTCGCTCGCCGCACCATACCGTAAGCGATGTAGCGCTTGTAGGCGGTGGCAGCAATCCACAACCCGGCGAAATTTCCCTTTCGCACAATGGGGTACTCTTCCTTGATGAGTTGCCCGAGTTTAAGCGCACCGTATTGGAGGTGATGCGACAGCCTATGGAGGAGCGCAGTGTTACTATTTCACGAGCCCGCATGGCTGTTACCTATCCCGCCAGTTTTATGTTGGTCGCAAGTATGAACCCATGCCCCTGCGGATATTACAATCATCCCGAGAAGGAATGTGTATGTGCGCCCGGGGTAGTACAGAAGTACCTCAATAAAATATCCGGCCCGCTGCTCGACAGGATAGACCTGCATGTCGAAGTGACTCCCATTGCTTTCAATGAACTATCGGGCGAAAAGCGCACTGAGAATAGCGCTGCCATCCGCGACCGCGTTATCCTGGCCCGCGAAATTCAGGAGAAGCGCTTTAACGATAAAGGCATATATGCCAATGCCCAGATGGAGTCCAAAATGGTGCAGGATATATGTATCATCAGTGATGCAGGCCGTACCTTGCTTAGCAAGGCTATGCAGCGCTTGCAGCTCAGCGCCCGCGCCTACGACCGTATACTTAAGGTGTCCCGTACAATTGCGGATCTTGCCGGTAGCGAGGAGATTAAAATTGAGCACCTCGCTGAGGCTATCCAGTTCCGAAGTCTTGATAGGGAAAATTGGGCAGGGTAAGTACCGCTGCCCAATTTTCAAATAACCTGAACTATGGTTTGGACGGTGTTGATTTGCTTAGCGCACCCTGTTTTAAAAAGTAGTAGGTTTTGCTATTGTATTGTGCCGAGGTCATAGCATAAGGCATAACCTGTATCATAAGTTCATCATCCTCACCAAATGCGCATTTTGCAAGTTCCGCAGCAGTAAAGGTTACTGAGCCCGAACCGGCAGCCATCTTTTTAGCAACCGTTTCTTCGCTCTCACCCCATATAGAACAGATTACTCCATCATTGGCGCCCGTCACTGTATAATTTACAGTCAAGTTGCCAGAAATGGAAACAGATGCCGGAGCGGTAAAACTAGCCTCCGGAAATGCGGTGTTATCTGTATGGTTAAATGCTGTTACCTTGCTGCTTCCTGCAATTTTCCATGCAGCAGTATTAGTAGGAGTATTGTCTTCATTTATGTACCATGGCATTGCTATTGGGAAGCCTTCTGGCTGCTTGCTCAAAGTATCCGTATTCAGCAATACCACTCCTGCATCATCCGAATTAGTATAGTTGTTGAACCACGCCAGTGCCGAGCCATCTTCCGAAGTGTACTCGTTATCCAACGGGTCTTTATAAACAGTGACATTTTTGATAAAATATAATGCACCTGCAGCTCCTGATGGTATGGTAGGGCTAACCTCGCCCATAGGGCTTTCTCCTAAGTCCTCATTCTTGTCTTCATCTTTTTTACAAGAGCCTATTAATAGTACTGAAGCAAGTAGCGCCGGGGCAATAAATTTCCTGATTTTCATTGAGTGATTGTTTTATGTTGTGAGATTAAAAAAAATAGATAGATCCAACTGTTGCTATGGCCGGTAAACATTAAGGAGTTGAGAATCTGTTTTAAGTATGGAGCAATGGGTAATTGGGTTCTTGGTTATCACCGGGTTATGGTTTTAGTGATTCAAATATAATCGGTAAAATGACATCCTGGTAAAAAGGAAATTATTTCCGCTTATCTTTCTTATTTATGCCTGTTCATTTTTATAATCGGTTTTTATAATCAGCCTTCATGAAAAATGCCACCCAGCGCAGTGTAGCCTTATTAGTTAGTCTGGTCATAGCTATCCTGCTTTTTATCATTATTCTGTTGGTGCGTACTTCGCTCGACCACACCATTCCTTTATACCTCCTGTTCATTATTCCGCTTATTACTTTCAGCATTTCCTATCCCTTGGTTTACTATACAGTAGAGGAGTTCATCTACCGCCGTGTTAAGCTTATATACAAGATAATAAACGACCTCAAAACCGGCAAAGACGTACTGAAAGAGAAAATGGAAACCTCCAATATTCTCGATGACGTACAAAAGCAGGTTATCGAATTCTCCATGAAAAAGAGCGCCGAAATAGAGGAGCTCAAAAAAATGGAGAAGTACCGCAAAGAGTTCCTGGGCAACGTTTCCCACGAGCTCAAAACCCCTATCTTCAACATACAGGGCTATCTCGAAACGCTGCTCGATGGTGGCATGGAGGATGATAAAATCCGCCAGGACTTTGTAGAGCGCGCTGCCAAAAATGCCGACCGCCTGAGCCACATTGTCGAAGACCTGCTGCTCATCTCCCAATACGAGGGCGGTGAGCTTTCTATAGAGGCCGAGCGCTTCGACATACACCAGCTTACCCAGGAGGTGTTCGACAGTATGAAGATGAAAGCCGAAATGCGCGACATCCGCTTCCTGTTTAAAGAGGAGTGCGATAAGCCTTTTTGGGTAGATGCCGATAAGAGCCGCATCTCTCAGGTCTTATTCAACCTCATTTCCAATGCTGTTAAATACGGCCGCGAGCACGGCTATGTATTTGTTGGCTTCTACACCATGGACAATCACCTGCTTACCGAGGTTAGCGACAATGGCCCGGGTATAGAGCAGGAGCACCTTAGCCGGTTGTTCGAACGCTTCTACAGGGTCGATAAAGCACGCTCCCGCGATGGTGGCGGCACAGGTCTCGGCCTGGCTATTGTTAAGCACATCATCGAGGCGCATGGCCAAACAATACATGTGCGCAGCACAGTAGGTATCGGGTCTACATTTGGCTTTACCCTGCGCAAGGCAAAGTAACAACCGCCCTCTATATAAAGGCAAAAAAGGGACTACCATTACGGCAGCCCCTTCTATCTACGCCACTATTGCTTCCGATTAAGCAATCTTCACTTCAATTGCACCTTTCGATTTTTCCTCTTCTGGCTTAGGCAGGGTTAGTGTCAGTATACCTTGCTCGTATGTTGCAGCTATCTGCTCCGCCTTCACATTTTTCGGCAGGGTAAAGCTGCGCGAAAAACTTTGCTGCGAGAATTCCTTGCGGGTGTATTTCTCACCTTCTTTTACTTCGGTTGACTCCAGCTTTCCGCTTATGGTCAACAGGTTTTCTTCCACCTTTACATGGAAGTCTTCTTTCTTGAATCCGGGCACTGCTACATCTATTACGTAAGCAGTTGCAGTGTCCTTAATGTTTACCGAAGGTGAAAAACGGTAAACATCATTTTTCCATAATCCCGGCAAATCCTCTTGCAAGAGATTGCCGAACAAATTGGTAAATCTTGGGTGTCCTAAGGTTGAGGCCGGTTTTAAACTAAATGCTGTCATATACTTCGATTTTTTTTTGTTTTAACCATCATTGGTTTTCCGGTTCACTTAATCAAAGCCTGTACCACTTCATATTTTAATGTCATTTTGTCAATATTGCGTAAATTAATATGTCATTTTGTCAAATTTATATTGTATTTCATTCCGTTCTTTCCACCCTTGTATCAAAGACTAAGGAAACTACAACCGTGACACCAAAATATTTTTCTACCGTTTAGTGTCATTTTTACCCTCTTTTTATACTTAACTTACTTATTTTCAATACTATCCATTTTGACATCAAATTTTTGATGTCATTTAGTGTCATAGCCAGCTAACCACCCGTGTCGGTAAAATTTGAGGTATTTCCCTTACCTCCACTTGTTAAAAAATGGCGGTGGTTGGCGGTGGCTGGCGGAAATCGCGTTTTTCAGCATGGGTTCATTTAGCATCTTTAGCCTTGGTGGTGTCTCACCACAGATGTTCGTAAGATTGTTTTTAATCTACCGCTAACAGGTGGGCGGTAGATTAAAGGCATTGCGCAATCATCCCTTCACTATATCGACCATTGCGCCTTATTTTCTTGGCTCGCAGGGCAAGTTAGAAACCGGATCAATTCTGCACACGGAGCCAAGGCGTATTCATGTATTATCGACCAAAGTAACTGCGCAGATTTGTGC
>DLGO01000068.1:0-23209 GCA_002482725.1 Bacteroidetes bacterium UBA7692
TGGTGCAGGCGGCTATACTTATAATTGGACACCAGGAAACCCTACGGGCGATGGTACGGTAAGTGTAACCGGCTTAACTGCCGGCAGCTGGACCTGCACCGTAACCGATGCTAATAGCTGTGTGGCATCTCAGTCATTTACCATAACACAACCAACAGCAATATCATTGACCGCTGCAAGCCAAACAAATGTAGCCTGTAACGGTGGCAGCAATGGCGCAGCAACTGTAAACGCAGCAACAGGTGGTGCAGGCGGCTATACTTATAACTGGACACCCGGTAACCCTACCGGTGACGGAACAGTGAGTGTAACCGGCTTAACTGCCGGCAGCTGGACCTGCACCGTAACAGATGCTAATAGCTGTACGGCCTCGCGCACATTTACTATAACCCAACCACCGGCAATTTCACTTACCGCTGCAAGCCAAACAAATGTAGCTTGCAATGGTGGCAGCAATGGCGCAGCAACTGTAAACGCAGCGACAGGTGGTGCAGGTTCGTTTACCTATAACTGGACACCGGGTAACCCAACAGGCGATGGCACAGTAAGTGTTACAGGTCTTTCTGCAACCACTTATGCTGTGGTAGCTACAGATGCCAACTCATGTACCAATTCAGTATCTTTTAATATCACCCAGCCAACGGCAATCGTTTTGACCCCAAGTGCAACACAGGCCAGCTGCGTAGGAAACGACGGCACAGCTTCTGTAAGTGCTTCGGGTGGCACACCATCGTACACATACCTTTGGTCCAATAGTGGAACAACGGCAACTATCATCGGACTTGCTCCCGGCACTTATACGGTAACCGTTACAGATGCAAACTCATGTGCAGCAGTTCAAACAGCAACCGTGACCAGTAACGATGTAGTACCTCCGGTAGCAGTATCAAAAGACATTACGGTATACCTGGGCAATAACGGAACCATCACCGTTGCAGGTTCAGAAGTAAATGACGGCTCTACCGATAATTGTGGTAACCTATCCTTTAGCGTCAGCCCCAATACATTTACATGTGCAACCCTTGGGGCAAATGCGTATACGCTGACCGTAACTGACGGAGGCGGCAATACAGCTACTTCGACAGGAAGCATTACAGTATTGGATACAGTAGCTCCTGTGGCAACAGCACAAAATATAACACTGGCTTTGGATGCAACGGGCAATGTAACCCTTAGTGCTTCCATGGTAAACAATGGCAGCAGCGATGCATGTGGTATTGCTACCATCTCCGTTTCGCCAAGCAGTTTTGACTGCACAAATCTGGGCAACAATACAGTAATCCTAACTGTAGTGGATGTAAACAATAACAGCAGCACTACTGCGGCTACGGTATTGATTACGGACACCGTAAAACCAGATGCACAATGCCAGAATATAACACTATACCTGGATGCAACAGGCAATGCAAGCACTACAGCAGCAGCTATAGACAACGGCAGCAGCGATGCATGCTCGGGCGTAGCTTCATTAAGCTTGTCGCAAACGGCATTTACCTGTGCCAACCAAGGTGCCAACAATATTACACTGACCGTAACTGACAATAATGGCAATAGCGCAACATGTGCAGCAGTTGTAACTGTTGTAGACACAATTACTCCGACGATTATATGCCCTTCGGATATAGCTGTGCCAAACAATGCAGGCGTATGCGGTGCGGTAGTTAATTTTACCCTTCCTACATTTGCAGATAATTGCACAGGCACAAATACCTTAACCCAAATAGCTGGGCTTGCATCGGGATCTACTTTCCCGGTTGGCAATACAATCAATACATTTGTAATTACTGATGGTGGCGGATTTGCAGACACTTGTAGCTTCAATGTAACAGTCGCAGACACAAGCGCGCCCGTTGCCATTTGCAAAAACATAAATGCCCAGCTTGACAATTCAGGCAATGTAACCATTGCTGCAGCTGACATTAATAATGGCAGCACCGATAATTGCGGTATCGAAACAATAACTGTTTCACCAAACACATTTAACTGCTCTAATCTGGGTGCCAATACAGTAACCCTTACGGTAACTGATACCGCCGGTAATTTCAACACATGCACTGCTACAGTAACTGTACAGGACACTGTGAAACCGGTAGCATTATGCAAAAATATAACGGCGTATTTAGATGCCACAGGCAGCGTTTCTATCACAGCAAATGACGTAGATAATGGAAGTAGTGATGCTTGTTCAGGTATAGCTTCTATAAGCGTATCACCAACTTCTTTTGCTTGCGGAGATACCGGTGTAAATAACGTTGTGTTGACTGTAACCGACAATGCCGGAAATACAGCTACATGCACTGCTGTTGTAACAGTGGCAGATACAATAGCTCCTGTTGTAGTATGCACATCCGATATATTAGTTTCAAATGAAATAGGCACCTGCGGCGCTACTGTGAACTATACTGCTCTGACAGCCAGTGACAACTGTGCGGCATCTGCCTCAGGCAATGTAGGCATGCCTTCACAAACAAGCTCCTTTACCGGTAATGTAAGAGGATACTATTTTACAGCACCTGTAGACTTCACGATAACGGGATTATATATACCTACAGATGCAAGCACGGCTACCCAAAACCTCATGGTGGTTAAAATGGCTGCTGTTCCGCCGATTTATAGTTCAACAGCAGGGTATTCAAGCCTGGAGTACTATGGAAACAACTTGCCGGGTGTGGGCATTGTGCCTGTGAACATTCCGGTACTTGCCGGAGAGGTAATTGGCATCCTTGGTCAAAGGGGAACCACTACTTCTTATGGTGTATCCGGATCAAACATTGTTATTGATGGAAACAACGTTACTATTGCCAGATTCGGCACACAAAACCCCATTGATAATAGCGCAGCACCGCAAGGTTCATTTTGGACTGAGAACGGTGGAAGCATAGGAAGGATTGAGTTTCAATATTCAATAGGAAGTTCTGCAACAGTTACCCAGATAGCCGGTTTGCCATCGGGTTCCATATTCCCGGGAGGAACAACCGTTAATACATTCGTAGCAACGGACGCATCGGGCAATACCGATACCTGTAGCTTCAACGTTACCGTTTCTGATACTTCAGCCCCGGTAGCTGCATGCAAAAACATTACAGTAACATTGGACAATACCGGCAATATAACAGTAACCGGAAATGACATAGATAACGGAAGTACGGATAATTGTGCCATAGCAACCAGAACGGTTTTGCCAGCTACTTTTAACTGTAACAACATAGGCCCTAATGCTGTAACACTTACTGTTACAGACAGTGCCGGCAATTCAAGTACATGTAACGCTATAGTAACTGTAAACCAAACCCTGGTTATAGACAGTGTAGTAGCTACCAGTAATTATAACGGATACAACGTAAGCTGCCTTGGAGGTAGCGATGGTACGGCAACGGTTTATGTAACATCTTCTTTGCCGCTAAACTACCAGTGGAGCAATGGTGACAATACGCAAACAGCCACAAACCTTTCTGCAACTACTTATAGTGTAACTGTTACAACAGGAGGTTGTGCTGATACAGCAACCGTTACACTTAACGAACCACCTACTGCAGTTTCGGCTACCGCAGTGGTAGTAAGCAACTACAACGGAAGGGAAGTTTCCTGCTTTGGCGCCAGCGATGGTATACTGGCAGGTAGTGGTGCTGGTGGTATTGGTACCTTGCAATATGCATGGAACACCACACCTGTACAAAACAACGACTCTGCCTTTAACGTGCCTTCAGGTACTTATACACTCACAGTAACCGATGCTAACGGATGTACTGCAACAGCTACCGACGTGGTTGATGACCCTCAATTATTGGCATCAACAGCTACAGCAACTACAAATTTCAACGGATTTAATATAAGCTGCAATGGCGGTAACGACGGTGCGGTACAACTAACCACAACAGGAGGAACAGGTACTTATACTTATGCATGGCCTGCTTCTGCCAATACAGGTAATACTGCACTGGCTAATGCACTGCGTGCAGGTACCTATGTAGTAACTGTAACAGACATTAATGGCTGCACCGATACAGCTTCGGTTACCTTGATAGAGCCATCTATCATAAGCCTTTCATTGGCTTCATTTAACCCTACCTGCGGTGCAAGCAATGGCTACATAGCAGCTACGGCAACAGGTGGTGCATCTGGCTATACCTATGTTTGGAATACCAATCCGGTACAAACTACCGATACAGCCTCAGGACTTAACAGCGGCACATATGTAGTAACTGTAACGGATATAAACGGATGTACAGCTACCAACACAGCAACCCTGTTTGGCACAAACAATCTACAAGCACAGGCTATTGTAAACAAAAATGTAAATTGCTTCAATGGCAAAGATGGCAGCGCACAAATCGTAGCCAACGGAGGCACACAGCCTGTTACCTATACATGGCCGGCATCTACAGGTATCGGGAACGTAAGTTTATCTGATACATTGGCAGCGGGCACATACACAGTAACTGTTTCAGATGCTAACGGATGCTCTGCAACTGTAAACTTTACTATAACAGAACCTACTCAACTAAGTGCAGCATCTGCAGTAAGCAGCAATTATAATGGCGCCGAGATAAGCTGCTTTGGTGGCGCTGATGGCAAAATTACAGCTACTGCCACAGGCGGCACAGCGGGCTATACATATAGCTGGAGCAGCACGCCGGTGCAAACAGGCGCTACTGCCACAGGACTTGCAGCAGGAGCGTACACTGTAACAATAACTGATGCAAATGGCTGCACAACTACAGCGGGCAGCACATTAAGCGACCCTGCAGTATTAGCCGTAAGCTCTGCTGTTACAAGCAATTACAATGGATCCAGCATCAGCTGCTTTGGTGCGGCAGACGGCGGTGCTACCATAACTGCAACAGGTGGCACAGGAACTTACACATATACATGGCCTGCAAGTAGCGGTGTTGGAAACACACCTTCTGCTACTACGCTTTCTGCCGGTGTTTACCAGATAACCGTGAGCGATGCAAACGGATGCAGCAAAACAACTACGATAACTGTTACACAGCCTACACAGGTTACTGCAAGCACCACTGTAACACAGGTAAGCTGCTTCGGCGGCAACGATGGTACTGCAACAGTAACCGGCGCAGGTGGACTATCTAATTATTCTTATAACTGGAGCACCGCTCCTGCACAAAATACCGCAACAGCTACCGGCCTTGCCAAAGGCACTTATACGGTAACTGTAGCAGACATTAACGGTTGCACAGCAACTGCAAACGCAACTATAACCGAACCATCACTTTTGGTAACACAAGCTACCAATACAGGTAATGTTGCCTGCTTCGGTGGCAACACAGGAAGCGGATCGGTGTTCACTACAGGTGGCACTGCACCATATAACTATTCATGGCCTGCAAGCACAGGCGTAGGCAATACTGCTACAGGTACTAATCTGGCAGCAGGCACTTATGTTATTACTGTAACAGACGACAAAGGTTGTTCAAAAACAGCAACCCTTGTAATAACAGAACCTACCATACTGGGTGTTACAACGGCCGTTAGCAGCAACTACAACGGTGCACAAATAAGCTGTAACGGCGCTGCCGATGGCAAGATTACTGCTACAGTATCAGGTGGTACAACCAACTACACATATACATGGAGCAGTACACCGGTGCAAACAGGCGCTACCGCTACCAACCTTGCTGCAGGTACTTATACAGTAACTGTAAGTGATGCCAACGGTTGCACTGCTACTGCTAGCAGTACATTGACCAACCCTGCCGCATTAACCGTAGGCTCTGCTGTTACAAGTAACTACAATGGATCCAGCATTAGCTGCTTTGGCGCGGCTGACGGAACTGCAACAGTTACACCAACCGGTGGCACAGGAGCATATACTTATATATGGCCTGCAGGTTCAGGTGTTGGCAATACCGCGAATGGCACAGCACTGGCAGCAGGTACTTATCAGGTGACTGTAAGTGATGCCAACAATTGCAGCAGCACAACAACAATAACTGTAACACAGCCTACACAGGTTACTGCAAGCACCACTGTAACACAGGTAAGCTGCTTCGGCGGCAACGATGGCACTGCAACCGTAACCGGTGCAGGTGGGCTAGCTAATTATTCATATAACTGGAGCACCACTCCTGTACAAACTACAGCAACAGCTACCGGCCTTGCCAAAGGCACTTATACGGTAACTGTAGCAGACATTAACGGTTGTACAGCAACTGCAAACGCAACTATAACCGAACCATCACTTTTGATTACACAGGTTACCTCTGTTACCAATGTAGCATGCTTTGGCGGTGCCACAGGCGGTGGTAGTTTATTTACTACCGGTGGAACATCTGCATATAGCTATGCATGGCCGGTGAGCACTGGCGTTGGCAACAGCGCTACCGGTTCGGGTATCGCAGCAGGTACATACGTTATAACTGTTACCGATAGCAAAGGCTGTACAGCAACTGCTACTTTGGTTATAACCCAACCTGCAGTACTGGCCGCATCTTCGGCAGTTATCAGCAACTACAATGGCGCACAGATTTCTTGTAACGGCGCTAAAGACGGAACACTAAATGCTACCGCTACAGGCGGCAGCGCACCATATACATTTGTGTGGGGTACTAATCCGGCACAATCCGGAGCTGTAGCCAACAATGTTGGTGCAGGCACATACACTGTTACCGTTACGGATGTACACAACTGCTCTGCTATCAGCACAGTAACCATATCAGAACCTACAACAATAGTTGCTTCTGGCACGGTAACGTCAAACTACAATGGTTATCCTGTTAGTTGCTTTGGAAGCGCCGATGGCTCTGCAACTATATCTGCTACAGGCGGTACAGGTGCATACACTTATGCATGGCCTGCAAGCAGCGGCATAGGTAATGTAAACTCCGCTACCACACTTGCCGCAGGCACTTATGCGGTTACAGTAAAAGATGCTAATCAGTGCTTTGACACAGCTATAATCATCATTACACAGCCTGCTATCCTTACTGCTGTTACTGCCGTACAGGATGTAAAATGCTTCGGAGGAAACGATGGTAAAGCATGGATTACAGCAGGTGGTGGCATACCGGCATATTCATATAACTGGAGCACCACTCCTGCACAAACTACCGATACAGCCTCTGCATTGGTTGCAGGTACATACTCAGTTACAGTTTCGGACGTGAATGGATGTACAATAACTGCAAGCGCGACAGTAGGCGAACCTGCATTGCTGGTTGTTTCTGTAGCTGGTGAAAATGTTACCTGCCCTGGCGGAAACGATGGAAAGGCAACGACAACAGTAGTGGGTGGAACAACGCCTTATACCTATATTTGGAACACTGCTACCCCGCAAGCAACTGCCACAGCAACACAGCTTACGGAAGGTACTTATACAGTTACAGTAACCGACGGCCATGGCTGTACAGCTACCGACACTGCTGTTATAGAGGTTAAATACCCTGTATTGCCTACAGCTACCATCAGTGGTGGAGATACTATATGCGCAGGTCAGCCTATGCCGAACGTGTCTATCACACTTACAGGTTTTGCTCCTTACACATTTACATTGCACAACGGCAATTCAACACAGCTTTATACAGGTGTTACCACAAGTCCTTTTGTGTTGGCTAACGCAGCAGAGGGTACTTATTATATCACAGGATTCAGCGACGCACACTGCGCAGGCCTTACTTTCGATACCGTATCAGTATTGGTGAACCCGATACCTGAAGTATTTGTAAGTGGCGGTGGTAGTGTATGCGATGGTGATACATTGCCGGAAATACTGGTAGACCTGAGCGGCGCTCCTGCATGGACATTGGAGATGGATTGGGAGAATGGCAGGGATACGGTAATCAGCGGTATCACTACATCACCATATACCATCACTCCTACAGAAGAAGGTGCTTATGTAGTGAAAGCGGTAACGGACGGCAACGGCTGCAAAGCATTCAACCTGAATGCAGCTGCATCAGTTAGCTACTATCTGCTTCCTTTAGTAGATGCAGGCGAACCAAAAACTGTAGACAGAGGATTTAGTGTATTACTGGATGGCAAGGTAATAACAGCCTATGGTGGCTTTGTAACTTACGACTGGACACCGGATTCAACCCTGGATAATGCTACATTGATCCAACCAACAGCAAGGCCATTCAACACAACGCTATATACCTTTACAGCTACCGACAAAAACGGATGTAAAGCAAGCGATACTGTTACCGTTAGCGTATCTACCAGAATCATTCTGGATGTGATAAACATATTTACACCGGACAATGATGGTATCAACGAATTCTTTGTAATACGCAACCTGGATGCATATCCATTGGTACAGGTATCAATAGTAAACCGTTGGGGTCAGCTGGTCTTTAAAAGCGATAATTACAACAACGACTGGAATGGAACCTGGAATGGCAAATCGGCAGATGACGGTACATACTATTACGTCATTAAGGATCCCGTATCAGGCACTACTACTCAAGGTCCTGTAACTATACTTCGTAAACAATAATAACTAACCGGAAAAATTATAACAAATGAAAAACGTTCAAAATATAATTTTAGCTACCGTTTGCAGTCTGGTGTTGTTTACGGCAAAAGCGCAGCAGATACCGTTGGTTAGCCAATACTTTTATTCTCCTATGCTGTACAATCCTGCACTTGCAGGAAAGAATGAGGAGGTAAATATCTGGTTGATGGACAGGGAGCAATGGGTTAAGGTAAAAGGCGCCCCTTCTACCCGCGGCGGCACAGTAGACGCAGGTCTTTGGAAAAACCGCATGGGAGTGGGATTAACCATATTCAACGACCAAACAGACATCATCAACCGCTTTATGGCTCAAGTTACTGTAAGCGGTAAGGTGAAGCTGTTTAAAGATGCCCACCTGGCAATTGGCTTAACGCCAAGCATCATGGATGTAAAAATTAATTTTCAGAAAGCAAACCCGGAGGTTATAAATGACCCTAATCTGTTTTCGCAGGTGCAGAACAGGGTTACTTTTGACATGAACGCAGGACTTGCATTTACCTGGCGTAACCTGATAGTAGGCTTCTCTATACCGCAGGTACTTAACTCACGTGCCAGGTATATTTCTGCTTTGAACCAGACCGACATGTCACTTACGCGCCACTACATAGGACATGCTTCCTACAAGTTCGAGTTTGCAAAAAAGCGCTTCTTCCTGCAACCTATGGCATTGGTTAAATTTACCCAGAATGCACCGGTACAGGCAGAGGGTAATTTAATATTTGGCTACAAGAACATTGTATGGGCTGGCGCGGGATACCGCAGCGGAAATGGTGTAATGGCCATGGCAGGCGTAGGTATTGCGAATATTGTTACCATAGGCTATGCTTTCGATTACCACCTGAACAATCGTGTAATGTCGCAACTGGGAAGTTCGCACGAAGTGGTATTAGGAATACGGATAGGATATGGTGGCAATAAGAAAAACAAAGAGCTGGAAGAAAGCATAGCTAAAATTAAAAGGTTGGATAACCTGGTAGCACAAAACACCGAGGATATAGATACCATAAAGGCAAATATGCTGATAGAAAAAGGGCGCGTAGATAATATCGCTGCTGATGTGGAACAGTACAAAACCAAGCTGAATAAGCTTGATAACGATGTACAGAGCGCCAACAAGCTGATTGAAGATATGCGCAATGCAAAAAATACCGAGGATGTATTGAGGGGTGACAAAACCAACAAGCCAAACATCTATAAACTTGATGGTGTATTCTTTGAAACCAATAGCAGCTTCCTTACCAAAGGTTCGTATGACCAACTGGACAGACTGGCTGAATTGCTGAAAGACAAGCCAAATCTTACACTTAGGATATTGGGCCATACAGATTATATCGCTTCTGATGAGTACAACCAGTGGTTGAGCGAACGCCGCGCTAAATCAGTACAGGAATACCTTGCTAAAAAAGGGGTTTCTCCTGAGCGCCTGACTGCAATAGGTTACGGTAAAAAAGTTCCGGTAGCTTCAAATGAAACTGAAGAAGGAAGGGCTAAGAACCGCAGGGTTGAAATAGAAGTAGAAGGAAAATAAAACATTCTTTTTATAAGCAGAAAGGCGCTTTTGGACTATTCCGAAAGCGCCTTTCTTATTTTATTGATTGTAGCGCCTAAGCGAAAAAGTGTAAAATTATTTGCTTTATATACCAATTGGTATATTTTTACATTGTGAAAGAAATAGCAAAAACCAACAAGGCCGAAAAAACACGGCAGTTTATAGTGGAAACGACCGCACTTATATTCAACAGGAAGGGTTATGCAGGTACTTCTATGAGCGATATAACCGAGGCCACGGGATTGACAAAGGGCAGCATTTACGGCAATTTTCAGAATAAAGATGAGGTGGCGCTTGCTGCCTTTGATTACAATGTACAGCAGGTGGATGCTATAATACGCGCAGAGATGGCCAAATGGAAAACAGCAAAGGAAAGATTGCTGGTTTACCCTAAAGTTTATGGCGAGTCCATGAAGCTTTCTATTCTGGATGCAGGATGCCCGATATTGAATACCGCTACTGAGTCGGACGATACGCATCCCGAGCTACGTGCCAGGACCATTTCAGCCTTTACCGTTTGGAAAAATTCCATTACCCGTATTGTAAAAAAAGGGATGGATGAAGGTGAATTCCGGAGCGATATAGATGCGGAAGAGGTTGCCATAACGATGATGGCCATGATTGAAGGAGCGGTAATGATGAGTAAGCTGACAGCCAAGGTAAGCTACCTGAAAATAGTGATGGGTTCTGTAAAAAAACTGATAAACGATCTGAGCTAAAATTTTTTAACCAATAAAATACCAATCGGTATATTTTATGAAAGAAGTATTTATAGTAGAAGCAAAGAGAACGCCCGTGGGAGGTATCATGGGCAGCCTGTCGTCACTTTCGGCAGTAGAGTTGGGTGCACTGGCAATAAGGCAAACATTGGCGGCAGCAGGCCTTAACGGAGCTGATGTTGACTCGGTGTACATGGGCAATGTGCTGAGCGGCAATGTTGGCCAATCCCCGGCCAGGCAGGCGGCCATACATGCAGGTGTAAAAGCGGAGGCGGACAGCACTACCATAAACAAGGTATGTGCATCGGGCATGAAGGCAACCATGATAGGCGCCCAGCAAATACAGCTGGGTATAGACAACGTGGTGGTGACCGGAGGTATGGAAAGCATGAGCAATGCACCACACTACGTAAACCTGCGCAAAGGTGTAAAGCTGGGCGATACTGCCTTTGTAGACAGTATCCTGCGCGATGGCCTAAGCGATGCTTACAATGGTAAGCACATGGGTGTGGCAGCGGAGTTGTGCGTGCGCACCTACAATATAAGCCGGGCCCAGCAGGATGAATATGCCCTTTCCTCTTATGCAAAGGCGGTTGCGGCTACCAAAGCCGGAAAGTTTGAGCGGGAAATTGTACCTGTAGAACTGAAGCAGAAATCCGGCACAGTGACCGTAACAGAGGATGAGGATATCTATAAGCTGATACCTGAAAAAGTGAGCAAGCTGCAACCTGCATTTGAAGAGAGCGGCACTATAACTGCAGCCAATGCCAGCAACCTGAACGATGCCGCGGCCGCATTGGTACTTGCTTCTGCAGAGGCAGTAGAAAAATACGGATTGAAACCATTGGCCAGAATAGTATCTTATGCAGATGCCGCACAGGAGCCGGACCTGTTTACCACCTCGCCCGCAATTGCCATACCAAAGGCATTGAAAAGCGCAGGGCTGGAATTGGGCAACATAGATTTTTTTGAAATAAACGAAGCCTATGCAGCAGTGATATTGGCTAACCAGCAAATACTGGGCATAGACCCGGGCAAGGTAAACGTATATGGTGGCGCAGTGGCTATTGGCCATCCTATTGGCGTATCGGGCGCAAGGATTATCGCCACACTTATCTCGGTCTTGAAACAGGAAGGCGGCAAATATGGCGTAGCGGCCATTTGCAATGGAGGCGGGGGCGCCTCGGCTATAGTATTAGAAAGTATCTGATCATAAAAATCAAAACATAAACATGGAAAGGACAAGAACAATACAATGGGAAGACCCATTGATAGGCGCGCAGAAGGCGGCGGGCATGAGTGGTATGGAATACCTTCAGGCAATTTCGGATGGTGAAATACCTCCACCCCCACTGCTGCACACCCTGGATGTAAAACGCCCTGCTACCATAGAAAAAGGCACCGTTACTTTCAGCTTTGTGCCACAGGAATTTCACTACAACCCAATCGGCTCAGTACACGGTGGCGTAATATCTGCCGTGTTGGACTCTGCCATGGGTTGCTCGCTGCATACCTTGCTGCAAGCAGGCACGGGTTACACCACTTTGGAGCTAAAAGTAAATTTCATTAAAGGCATTACCATAAAAACAGGCGAGCTGAGGGCCGTCGGCAAAGTCATACATGCAGGTGGTAGAACAGCCCTTGTAGAAGCGCAATTGCTGGATGCCAATAATGTACTTTATGCGCATGGTGTCAGCACCTGTTTAATCCTAAAATATTAATACAAATACAGTAAATACAATAAAATGAAAACAAACAACAACACCGTACTGATAACAGGCGGAAGCGCAGGCATAGGCTTAGAAATTGCCAAACAATTATTGGCAAAAGGCAACCGTGTAATTATACTCGGCAGGGATAAGCAGCGACTGGACAATGCGCTGACTTTGCTTCCCGGCGCCACAGGCATAGTGAGCGATGTTTCTAAAGCTGAAGATGTAGCATCGCTGGTAAGCAGGGTAGAAAAAGATTTCCCGGAACTGAACCTGCTGATAAACAATGCAGGTTATGCAGGGGTAACTGATCTGGCAAACAGCACAGACGCCTATACATTGGCCGAAGGCGAAATGCTGACAAATTATCTGTCAATAGTAAGGTTGAACGAAAAGCTTTTACCAACGTTGAAAAACCATGTAGAAGCCGCTATCGTAAACGTATCATCCATTGTAGCTTTTGTACCATCACACGCTATTCCTACCTATTCTGCCAGCAAGGCCGCATTGCATTCCTATACACAATCCCTTAGGTTGAGCTTGGATAAAAGCAGCACTGTGAAGGTGTTTGAGTTGATGCCGCCATTAGTAAATACCGAATTCTCCAAAGAGATAGGAGGTGAAAACGGTATACATCCTTCGGTAGTAGCTGATGATCTTTTGAAAGCAATAGAGTCGGATACTTATGAGATCAGGGTTGGCAATACAGAAAATGTATATCAGCTATATCTTTCCTCCCCTGCTAATGCACTTGCAGCAATGAATGGATGAGCAGCGCATTAAATCATTGTTTATGAAGCGGATATTTAGTTTAAATTTATATCAAATTACCGTACAATGCACACCAATAAACAGACTCGTAAAGTAGCCGTAGTAGGTTACAACAGAATACCATTTGCCCGCCAGAACACGGCTTACACCCTTGCCAGCAACCAGGAAATGATGGTGGCTGCATTGAACGGCCTTATAGACCGCTATAACCTGAAAGGCCAGCTATTGGGCGAGGTTGCGGGTGGCGCGGTGATAAAGCACAGTGGCGATTTTAACCTGATGCGCGAATGTGTAATGAGCACTTCACTGGACCCGCGCACACCGGCATGCGACATACAGCAGGCCTGCGATACAGGTATTGAGTCGGCCGTATACATCGCCAACAAAATATCGCTGGGGCAGATAGAAGTAGGTATAGGCGGTGGTGTAGACTCTACCAGCAATGTGCCATTGATGCTGGGTGAAAAGCTAAGAAAAACATTACTGGCGCTTAGCCGCGCTAAAACGTTTGGTGAGCGCTTTAGTTTGCTTACAAAAATACGCCCAAAGGATTTTTCACCTGTAGCGCCTGCGAATGTAGAGCCGCGCACAGGATTGGCTATGGGTGGACATACAGAAATAACAGCTAAATACTACGGCATCAGCCGCGAGGACCAGGACGCCTTTGCATTGGAAAGCCATAAAAAACTGGCCAAAGCCTACGACGAAGGCTTCTTTAAAGATATGATGACGCCCTATTTGGGATTGCAGAGCGACAACAACCTGCGCAGGGATAGTACTATGGAAAAAATGGCCAAGCTGAAACCTGCCTTTGATAAGGTTGCAGGTTCTTTAACAGCCGCAAACTCCACACCACTTACCGATGGCGCATCTTGTGTATTGCTGGCAAGCGAGGATTGGGCAAAAGCGCACGGCCTTCCTGTAATAGCGTACCTTACCTTTGCCGAACTGGCTGCAATAGAGTATGTGGAAGCTAAGCATAACCTGCTGCTTTCTCCGGTATATGCTTCTACCCGCATGTTACAAAAGGCAGGTCTTACTTTGCAGGATTTTGACTTTTACGAAATACATGAAGCCTTTGCCGCACAGGTATTGGCTACGCTTAAAATATGGGAGAGCGCGGATCTGACAAAGAAATTCGGCTTCGATACTCCACTTGGTGCAATTGACCGCAGCAAGCTGAATGTAAAGGGCAGTAGCCTTGGTGCAGGTCATCCTTTTGCAGCTACAGGCGGCAGGGTAATAGCCACTATGGCCAAATTGCTGGAACAAAAAGGCTCCGGAAGGGGTTTCATATCTGTATGCGCTGCTGGTGGTCAGGGAATCACTGCCATCATGGAGCGTTAATCAGAAAACAATATTTCAAAGAACAATCAAAAACATCTCTATTATGAAACGTTTTGCAACTGCCAACTGGCAAGGATCCGGCAAAGAAGGCAAAGGCCTTATCAGTTCACAAAGTACCGTATTGAGCAATACTCAATATGGCTTCACATCCCGCTTTGCAGATGGTGTGGGTACCAATCCGGAAGAGCTGCTTGCCGCTGCACACGCCGGCTGCTTTACTATGAAGCTTAGCTTCAACCTTAGTGAGGCAGGTTTCGTGCCCGACAACATCGATACCCGCTGCGAGATAACACTCGATATGGCAAAGGGTGCTATCACTACTTCCAATCTTGTAGTAAAGGCTACAGTACCCGGTATTACCAAAGAGAAGTTCGACGAACTGGTTGCAGATGCAAAAGCCAACTGCCCGGTGTCTAAACTCTTCAATGCTGAGATAACGTACGAAGCTACCCTGGCATAACTTATCCCTTTTAGCTACTGCATTCTAAAGTTTTCTTTCTTTGCACGCTCCGATGGAAAACTTTGCGCTTATAGCCATTTGTATTGCTGCTGGTATGCTCTTGCGCAGGTCAGGCTTGTTGCCTGCCGATGCGCACAAGGGCATCAATGCATGGATAATTTACCTTGCCCTGCCGGCAGTTTCGCTTAAGTATCTGCCGCACATACATTGGACCAAAGAACTCTTACTGCCTGCACTTACCCCTGTTTTGGTATGGGTGGGTGCATGGCTTTGGGTGGCATTGTATAAGCGCTTTTCAGGTAAAACGCTCGATAAGAAAACCGAAGCCGGTCTCCGCCTCACAGCAGGGTTGTGTAATACTTCCTTTGTCGGCTTTCCGCTTATCATGGCATACTTTGGCGAGGCTCAGCTTGGCATTGCTGTTATCTGCGACCAGGTCACTTTCATGCTACTTTCTGTAGGTGGTATTTACCTTGCGGTAAAAGCATCCGATCAGCATCAGGTTTCCGCCTCATTGATCATCCAAAAACTCCTGAAATTCCCGCCGGTATGGGGCTGTATCATTGCGCTTACTGTACCGCACTTTGTCGATATATCCCCTGTAGAGCCGCTTATTAATAAGCTCGCTGGTACTATAGGCCCACTGGCGCTTTTCTCCATCGGGCTGCAGCTTCAGTTTAGCGGTTGGCGGCAAGAGATTCGCGACATGTCTGCTGTCTTTATTTACAAGCTGCTGTTAGCGCCTGCATTGGCATTGGGCCTGGCCCTTGCTATGGGTATCCGTGGCTCTATAGCGCAAATAAGCATCTTTGAAGCAGCTATGCCTACTATCCTTACCTCGGCTGTTATTGCCGATGAGTACGACCTCAATCCGCGACTGGTCAATCTCATTATCGGCATAGGTATTCTCCTTAGTTTTGGCACTACTTTTTTCTGGTGGTTGGTTATAAGGTATTTCTGATCTTTTATCTCCTCTTTTTAGGGTTTATCAAACTATCCGGCGGGTAATTTGCTTTCAGGCTGTCCATTACAGAACCTGCCCAATCTTTCAACAGGTTTTCCTGTGCTGTGCTTAGCTTGGCATCACCATGTATCCAGGTATAACTGCCCAATGGCATTTCATGCTCACCCAGCATTTCTATGGTTTCTTCCATCTTGTGAAATTGCCTGTGTGGCGCATAGGTCAGGAATTCTGAATAGTTCAGCTTTTCCTTGCCTTCATCCACATGGTGTTGCAGCCACCATGCCACAGGTTGTATTTTCGAATACCAGGGGTACACTGTAAGGTTGCTATGGCAGTCGTTGCACGATGTTTTCAATATCTGCTGCACCTCTGCCGATACCGGGTATTTATTGGAAATGTTATTGGTGTTATCGTTCGACAGGTTATGTGCCGGCACTATAAATTGTATCAGTATCAGCACTACCAGAATGCCGCCGCCTATGTATTGTAGTTTATTACTTTTCATAACTAGGGTTCAAATTAAGTATCTATATAGCAAACACCTTGGTAAAATAGGTGAACGCTACATTTTTAGCTGTAAAAGGCTGCTTTTTCGATTGAAAAAGCAGCCTTTATATTTATCGCAATAAGCTAAAGCTTCCTTCTTCAAAGTATTCTTTAACCGTAGAAGTGCCCTGTTCAGGGGCTTCATATTTTACAAAAAACAGGTAGGTCTCCGATGGTTGGCCTACTGCCAGGAATGTTCCATCCCAGCCGGTATTTGGATTGTTGTGTATCAGCGCGCCCCACCTATTGTATACGCGGAACTCTTTTATCACTACCGATGTAGGTATGGCTGTTCTTGGGAAGAATACATCATTGCTGCCATCTCCGTTTGGTGTAAATACATTCGGAAATTTGATGTCCGTATTCTGCACATCTCTTACGGTTACCGAATCTGTAGAAGAGCATCCGTTGGTGGAGTCAATGGCCACTACAGCGTAAGTTCCCGCTTGTGTTACATTGGTAGCAGCAGTTGTAGCCTGGTTGCTCCATACAAAGGTTACATTGCCTGAAGCAGATGTTGCGGTAAGCAACACACCTCCTGTGCTTAGCACGGTATCCTCACCTGCATAAACGCCGGGTGCATTTAGATTGGCAGCTACTGCTACCGAATCCGTTGCAGTACATCCGTTAGCCGGGTTGGTAACGGTAACGTAGTAGGTGCCTGCTGCAGTTACTTCAGTTGCCGAACTATCTGCGGCATTGCTCCAGTCAAATGTTGCATTTGCGCTAGCCGAAGAGGCAGTCAATGTAATTTCGCTTACAGAGCAAGTGATGGTATCCGGTTTTGCAATGCTAACCGTTGGCCTGGCTATATCCTGCGCCACGGCTGCCGATGCGGTTGCGGTGCAGCCATTGGTACCTGTTACGGTAACGCTGTAGTTGCCTGCGCTACTTACTGTATTGGTAGCGCCTGTGCTGCCTGCCCATGCGTAGGTAACGTTATCCGGCGATGATGCTGTTAGCGTTACCGATGTGTTGGCACACGTCAGTTCTGCCGGGGTAGCTATGCTTACTGTTGGCGCTGTTTTGTTTTCTGTAACCGATGCCGAAGCAGTAGCCGTGCAGCCTGCCGCATTCGTGGCAGTCACGGTGTAGGTACCTGCGCCCGTTACTGTAGAGGTAGCGCCTGTACCACTTGCCCAGGTATATGTCACATTATCCGGCGATGATGCGGTAAGCGTTACTGTGCTGTTGGTGCAGTTTATTTCTGCGGGCGTAGCTATGCTTACAGTTGGTGGCGTTGTGTTCTGCGTTACGGTAGCCGATGCAGTTGCCGTACAGCCTGCTGCATTGGTAGCAGTTACTGTGTAGGTGCCGGTGGTTGTAACTGTATTGGTAGCGCCGCTGCCACTTGCCCATTGGTAAGTTACATTGTCGGGCGATGCTGCGGTTAGCGTCACAGCCGCAACCGTGCACGTAAGCTGTGCGGGTGTTGCTATGCTTACAGTAGGTGGTGTGGTGTTCTGTGTCACATTTACTGTAGCTGTGGCGGTGCAGCCTGCTCCGTCAGTTACTGTTACGGTGTATTGCCCTCCGGTAGTTACTGTGTTGGTAGCCGTTGCAGTAGAGTTGTCCCACAGGTAGGTTACACTATTGGGTGATGACGCTGTTAGCGTAGTAGAAGTAACAATGCAAGTTAGTGGTGCAGGGGTGGCTATAGTTACTGTTGGTGGGGTAGAGGTCTGGCTTACCAATACACTTGCAGATGCTGTGCAGCCTGCAGCATTAGTAGCAGTTACTGTGTAGGTTCCTCCGGTGTTTACCACCAAAGAAGGATTAGTGCTGTTATCGTTCCATACAAATGTTACACCATTCTGTGATGTAGCCGTTAGCGTTTGTGTAGGCACCGCGCATGTAAGTGTGGCAGGTGTATTTATTGATACTGTTGGTGGTGTGGTATTCTGTACCACCGTTACCGAAGCACTGGCCGTGCAGCCCGATGCATGCGTTACAGTAACGCTGTAAGTGCCTCCTGCATTTACGGTATTGCTTGCTGTTGTAGTCCCGTTGTCCCATTCGTAGGTTACTACGTCTGGCGAAGATGCTACAAGTGTTGTAGATGTAACTGTGCAGCCAAGTGTCTGCGGTGTAGCTATACTTACAGTTGGCTGGATAGTGTTTTTTGTTACAACCACAGTATCGGTGCCTGTGCATCCGTTGGCGGCAGTAGCTGTTACTATATACTCCTGGTCTGCCTGCACACTTATAGTTGGGCCCGTATCGCCATTGCTCCATGCATAGGTAGCATTGCCATTGGTAGATGCCGAAAGGAAAACTCTGGTTACTGTGCAAGTAAGTTCATCCGGCGGGGCAATATCTACTATCGGGCGTATAGTGTCTATGGTCACGTTCACAGAGGCTGTTGTCGAGCATCCGTTATCGGTTACGGTCACTATATACAGGCCCGGAGTGGTTACCACATTCTCATCACCCTGCGTTCCGTTGCTCCACACAAATGTAGCGCCGGCAGCATTGGATGTTGCGATAAGGGTATCTGTTATGGTGGTACAGTTCAGCTGTACTGCCGATGTGGTAATGTTTGCTGTAGGTATAGTAGCATTTTGGGTTACGGTTACAGATGCTGTTGCGGTGCATCCGTTGCCATCGGTAGCAGTTACTGTATAGGAGCCGGAGGCTGCTACAGTAGTGGTCGCTAGTGCAGAGCTGTTGCTCCAGTTATAGGTTACATTGTCGGGCGAAGAGGCAGTAAGCACTACACTAAGGTTTGTGCAACTGAGTATCCCCGGTGTCGCTATGCTTACTGTTGGGGGTGTTGTGCTTTGCGCTACAGTAGTAGTTGCCGATGCAGTACATCCGTTTGCAGGGTCGGTTACTGTCACCGAATAGCCGCCGGAAACATTTGCAGTGGTAGAGTTGCCAGAGGTGCTGTTGCTCCATGCATAGGTTACGCCTACGGGTGTTGCAGTTGTATTCAGCGTTACAGACGGACTGCTGCAGGTTATAGTGCCAGGCGCATTTATGCTTACGGTTGGTGGCGTTTTATTTTCATTTACTAGTATCGATGCTGTCGCGGTGCAGCCCGCTGCATTGGTAGCTGTTACCGTATAGGTGCCGCCTGTTGTCACACTTTTTATTGCTCCTGTTCCACCACCGCTCCAGGCAAATGTCAGGTTGTTCAGTGGTTGTGCTATCAGCGTAGTGCTTGTATTGGCACAGGTAATATCTGCCGCAGCAGCTATGCTTACATTAGGCGGTGTTGTATTCTGTGTTACTGTTGCAGATGCTGTGTTTGTACAACCCGAGCCATCGGTAACGGTTACTGTATAGCTCCCGCCTGCACTTACTACTGTGGTGTTGCCGCTTGCTGTTCCTCCGCTCCATGCGTAGGTAACACTATTGGGCGAAGAAGCCGTTAGTGTTGTTGTGCTGGTAGTACAGGTAAGTGTGCCGGGCGTGCCTATGCTTACTGTGGGTGGTATGTTGTTTTGGGTTACTGTTGTCGATGCTGTTGCTGTGCAGCCGTTTAGCGGATTTGTAACCGTTACAGAATAGTTCCCTCCGGCAGTAACTGTAGTAGAAGACGTGCCGGATGCGCTGCTGCTCCATGTATAAGTTACATTGGCAGGGGTTACGGTTGTGGTCAGCGTTACAGATGGATTGGTACAGGTAATAGTACCGGGAGGGTTTATGCTTACAGTTGGTAACGTTTTATTTTCGTCTACTATTACCGATGCAGTTCCTGTACAGCCATTTGTTCCCGTTACGGTAACAGTATATGTGCCGGCTGCTGTTACATTTTTTGTGTTGCCTGTTCCGCCCCCGCTCCATGCGTAGCTTACAGTGCCTGGCGATGATGCCGTAAGGGTGCTGCTTGGGTTGCTGCAGGTTATTGTTGCTGCCGGGGCTATGCTCACCGTTGGCGGTGTTGTATTAGATGTCACGTTAGCAGATGCCGTGGCTGTGCAACCAGAAGTGTTGGTGGCAGTCACGGTATATGTACCACCCGTGCTTACTACTGTAGTATTGCCACTTGCCGTGCCACCGCTCCATGCGTAGGTGATAGTACCTGAGGCAGAGGCTGTTAGCGTTACTGTGCCATTCGTACAGCTAAGTGTAGCCGGAGTGGCTATGCTTACGGTTGGTGGTGTAGTGCTTTGTGTTACAGTAGTGGTTGCTGTTGCGGTACATCCGTTTGCAGGATTGGTAACGGTAACAGAATAGTTCCCGCCTGTATTAACCGTAATAGAGGAAGTGCCCGATGCACTGCCGCTCCATGTATAGGTTGCGTTCGCAGGGGTTACCGTAGTATTCAGTGTTACAGTCGGGCTTAGGCAGGTGATATTGCCGTGTGCATTTATGCTTACAGTTGGTGGGGTATTGTTGCCCGTTACTGTAGTGCTTGCGGTAGCAGTGCAGCCTCCGGCCCCTGTTACAGTCACTGTATACGTACCTGCTGTTGTTACATTTTTGGTAGCCGCAGTGCCTCCCCCGCTCCATGCGTATGTTACGCCCGATGATGCTGTAGCTGTGAGTGTAACAGTTGGGTTGCTGCAGCTGATAGTAGCCGGCGTGCCTATGCTTACCGTAGGCGGTGTGCCGCCTGCTACCACAGTGGTGGTGTTCGTGGCTGTGCAGCCGCTTACAGGGTCTGTTACTACCACTGTGTAAGTGCCTGCTGCCGATACCGTGGTGGTAGAGGCCGTTGGCGTAGTACCCGCAGGCGTAGTAGCTGGCGCAGGTCCGGTCCATACGTAAGTCCCATTTGGTATGGTGGTAGAAGCCGATAGGGTCACGCTGCTGGCGCTGCACCCAATACCTGTATTGGGCGCTATAGTGGCCGACAAATCGTTGCCGGTGGTAATGCTGCTGATAATGATATACTGAGGGTCAGGGTCGGTACCATAGCCCGATGCCAGGGCTGTACCCGAGCCGTATGTCAGCGTTATGGTCTTCAGCGTACCCGAGTTGAAGGTAATGGTATTGGTGTTATTGGTACATGTACCGCGACCGGTAATAATGTTGCTGTTAGTGCCAGATATAGTGTTTGCGCAGCCTGTTATGGTAGGGTATATAGCGGTGCCTGCACAGTTGGTGCCTGTCAGGGTTACCCTGTCTACCCATATAGGGTCGTAGCCAAAGCCCGAACCTGTATTTATGTCATACAAGGTAAAGCTTACGGGGCCTGCCACAGGGTTGGCAAACGTAATAGTTACCGTAGTAGAGCTTGTCAGGTTTGGCCAGTCCACACCCAGCACCATGCCTTGCTGTCCGTAGTCATTGGTATTACCACCCTGATAGGTAGCTATGGTAGCATTACTTACATACTTTGGGTTCCTGTACCCGTTGCTTGTTCCTCCATTGGGATCCTGCGGTCCGCGTGTATCAAAGTTGGTGCTGGTGATTACAGCGCTCATATTACCTGATGTGTAGGTAAGGCTACCCGCCGTCATCGTATTCCAGTTGTAGGTTACGGCAATTGAGTTGAAGCCTGTACATATTGCCAGGAGTAAAAACAGGACTAACCTTTTTAGATAAAGCATTTCTTTGGATGGTGTTAAACAGTATAGGTAAAAAACAACTTTTACAGCGGCCCCGTGCATTCAGCTCTTTAACTCAAAAAAGTGCCTATCGCAGGGCGATAAGAGATGCTTTGTTAAATAAAAAGGTTGTTTATGGCCATTGGGACTTTCCATAAAAGCCCGCGATAATAATCATTTAACAGCTTTGCATCAATAGCGGCGGTGCTTGCAGCGTATATTAAACTCATTTCAGGGTATTTTTTTTAATATTTTGTAATTGTTACCAAGCTCAATGGCGCACCGTACCTCCCCACTCTCAGTGACACCAAATATTTTTTTACCCGTTTAGTGTCATTTTTACTCTCTTTCCCATCCTAACTTTCTCATTTACAACATTATTCATTTTGACATCAAAAATATTTTTGATGTCATTTAGTGTCACGCCTTTGGCAACACTTCTATCCGTAAAACTTGCGGTAGTTTTAGGTATGGTCGGTTGCGGTACTTTTTCTGCTGACTGCTCCCCACTTTTGTCCCTACCGGTTTCCTGCTACCTGTGGGCTTCTAATGCGGTAGTTTAGCACCCATTCCTTTCGGTAGTTCTGTATCATTTATCTGCGGTAAAAATTTAGCCAAACCACATTTAAAATCAAGCATTTGCCACTTTTTTTGAGCTAAAGAATATTGCGGTACTTTTTCAGCCTTGCCATTGCGGTAAAATTGAACACCTCTAATCATTCAAAAAAACCATATAGCCAAACCACCTTTTCCTTGCCTGGCTTCGGTAAAAATCACTACCCGCTTGCGGTTATTTTTATCTGTACATACTTGCGGTACTTTTCGCCCCTCTGCCGTGGTGGTGTGTCTTCACCCACCATCTCGCTTAAGTAAAACCATTTGGCTGGCGCAAGAGTAAACGAAGTGGTTCTTGTGACCTGCACTCGCGACAAACTGCTTTCAAAACGCTGCTCCCTTGCTGCGGTATTTCCCCTAATCCCACTTGTTAAAAAATGGCGGTGGTTGGCGGAAATCGCACTTTTTAGCATCAATTCCGCTTTTCTTGCGGTACTTTTATCCTCTCAAATCATTGGCCACCAACGCATTCACCCAAAATCCTGTCGGTAAAATCTCCATCAAAACTGTCGGCTCCAACAACTCCCGAACCCGAAAAAAGTGGCGGTGGTTGGCGGT
>DLGO01000068.1:23228-74080 GCA_002482725.1 Bacteroidetes bacterium UBA7692
AAATCGCGTTTTTTCAGCCTTTTTGAAACTGTTAAAATCTGCGGTACCCCATTGCGGTATATCTGTCTGCATTCTATGCTGTTCGCCATGTTGCGCAGCGCATGTATAACTTCAGATAAAAAAGGGTTCTTTGAACCCATTTCTCCGTTTGGTTGGAAACCAATCGAACGCAATAGCCCAATTCCCTATTTGTATTTCCGTGTAATCCGTTAATCCGTGATTCAGACAAAAAACAAAAAAAGAACGTTCCGGGTCTTTAACCCACGCGCTAATATAAATCCGCACCCTATCCGACTCTAGCAAAAAAAGCGGCAAAATGCATCAACCACCTCAACCCTTTAACTATCAACGCTTATAGCACATTTTAAAAAATGTTATCGCCTTGTTTTTATTGCTGTTTTAGTGGTAAGGATTTTTACCACTTGGCATTCTGTCATTTAATCGTTTCAATACTTGCATTTTAAAATATGGGTTATATATTTATATAAAATCTAACCACATGAAAAACCGCTGCATCTCTTTGGCGCTGCTCCTATTGTTTTGCAATATTGCTGCCAAGGCCCAATGGGTGCCAATTCCACAGCCGTTCGCAAATTACATTAAGACTCAGATATCCGCCTCGGCTATTAATGGTAGCCAGTTGGATACAACCAATGCTGCTATCATTGCATTGACATATCTTAGTTTACAAGATTATTCATTTTCTCAGGTTGCAGATTTTACCGGAATTCAATATTTCGATGGGTTAACTTCTCTTACGATAAGAAACAGTACCGCAACCTTTATTCCTCCTTTACCACAGGGTATAACTGAATTAAGTTTGGAGTTTGATGAGGTTTCTGTGTATAATAATCTTCCTCCAGGCCTTACAGGATTATATATTAGCCTGGCAAGTGCTTCTTTTAATGTTGCTTCTAATGTGTCTATTCCCTCATTCCCATCTACTATCACCATCCTGAATATTTTTGGTTATATCAGCCCAAATCCGCTACCCGCCTTTCCTCCCAATCTAACGGAATTGTATTTACAGCGCTACGGCAATACAGCCCTACCTTTCCTTCCAAACTCAGTGCGTTATCTGATGTTTGCTAATTCAGGTATAAGAGCCATACCAAACATCCCAAATAGTTTGGAACGACTGGATGTTTCACATTGTGCTGATATGACTTATCTACAATCTACGGCTAACAGTAACTTACATACACTTTTTGCCTCTAGTTCAGGGCTTACTGATATTGGTTTGTTTCCACCATCCATCTCAAGTGTTAACCTGGCATTTTGCCCATTGACATCCTTATCTTATCTACCAGATAATTTAGATGAATTGGTTTTGTTTGGGTCATCAATTACCTATGTCCCAAGTACACCAATATCGTTGAATTCACTTTGGCTTAATAGATGCAGCGAAGTTAATATTCAGGATTTTTTGGATAAAGTAAATTTTCAAAGTGGGGGAACTTGTTTTTTGAATGAAAATGGGCTTACTGCTGTTCCCAAATTTAAGACAGGACTTGTATTAAATGAATTGTATCTGTCGGGTAATAATTTTAATACTATTAATCTGGATAGCATACCTAAGGTAACAAGTTATTTGCACATAGATACTTGCAATTTAATTGAATTGGAGGGCAGTAGTATAAATGCGGAATATGTGCATCTTGAAAATAATAATCTAGCTTGTATTCCTCTTTTGGGTAATCGGGTTAAAGAATTGTTTGTGGCAGGAAATGATATTTCATGTCTTCCGAATATTCCACCTCCGGCACAAGGCTTTGTATGCGATATGCCGCTCCCTGCTTGCCAAACGGGTTGTGCATTATACCCTGTTGTAAAAGGTAATGTTTTTTCCGATGTTGATCAAAACGGAATAAATGATAGTGGGGAAGTTGGGCTTGCCCAGATTTTGGTCAAGCTAAATGGACTTAATTCAATAGTAAAAACAGATTCATTAGGCAATTTTCAGTTTAGGTGTTACCCGGGCCAAGCCTATGATTTGGAAGTGTTTCCATATTCACCTTATTCTGTAATTACTACTCCGGCTATTGCATTGCATATCGCACCCATGGTTTCCGGAGTGGTCGATTCTTTGCGTAATATAGGGATATATACTCCATCTGTTAATGATATTCAAATAAAGATTACACCCCTTGATTTTCCTCGGCCCGGCCTTAAGGTAAATTATAGAATTTCCGTTTCTAATCCTGGTTCTATCCCCCAAACAGGAGTTGCTGGTTTTAAATTTGACCCTTTATTGACTTTCCAATCTGCTTCTGCTTCCGGTATCTATGCAGGTGATTCCGTTGCATGGATATTTTCCAATTTGCTCTCTGGTCAAACGGTACAGTTTAATGCCATATTTAGTATTCCTACGTCTATGCCTTTGGGAGCTACATTATGCTCCCGCGCAATCGCCAATGGTAACACGCCTGACACCATCATTTACAACAACAGGGATTCCATATGCCAAACGGTAATCGGTCCCTATGATCCGAATGATAAAACCGCATATCCGGGCGAGATACTTACCAAAGAAGAAATGCTTTCCGGCGAAGGCATCGACTATGTGGTGCGCTTCCAGAATACAGGCACTGCTTCTGCTATCAATGTAAGGGTAGAAGATACCATATCCCCGCTTATGGAAGCAGCTACCATACGCATGATTGCCTCCAGCCATGTAAACGAGTGGCGTATCGACAGCGGCAATGTGCTAAAGGTATTTTTCGACAATATCAACCTGCCCGATAGCGGCGCCAATGAACTTTTGAGCCACGGCTTCTTCCGCTACAGCATTAAGCCAAAGGCCGGAACGGCCATTGGCGATAGCATCAAAAACACAGCCCTTATTTATTTCGATTTTAATGCCCCTATTGTTACCAATACCGTTAAAACTGATGTAACAACACTTTTTGCTATACCTATAGCACCACAAACGGTATGCGAAGGCCAGCCACTTAACCTAAACTTTACCGATAACCCTGCTATCAGCAAAATAGAATGGCTGAGGAATGATACAGCGCTTGGCATATATGGTGCTTCGCTAAATATCCCGAATGCTACCCTTGCCCACAATGGCCAATACTCGGTAAGGATTACATTGAACAACGATGCGGTATTCTCAAGTGCCAAATCAATGGTTTCCGTCAATCCAAGCTTTATACCATCTGTTTCCATTGCGCAAACAACACAAAATGCCTGCTCAGGCAGCCTTGTGTCTTTCGCTGCTAATCCAAATAACGGTGGCACACTACCGGTATACCAATGGTTGATAAACGGTGCATTGAACTTCTCCGGGGGCGATGTGCTGTCTGTTACACTCAACCGAAACGATGAAGTGAAAGCAGTAATGAACAGTTCATTGTCTTGTGTTACTACACCAAATGATACTTCAAATCTGTTGCTGGCTGTCATGGATACCTTGTCTACAACATCAATTACCATAGTTGCACCAACTGGCATCTGCGAAGGGCAGAGCGCAGCTATCGCCACAGTAGCCAATAATGCAGGCAACGCAGCTGTATACCAATGGAGCATAAACGGGCAGGTAGTGCAGAATGCCAACACAGCGGCTCTAACCACCACACTACAGAATAGCGATGTGGTAGGAGTGAAGCTTATCAGCAGTCTGCAATGCGTTACAGAGGATACAGTATCTGCTACACAGAATATCACCACCACAGCCGCGGTAGTTCCTACCATTGCACTTTCCGCTTCTGCTGACAACAATATCTGCAATGGCTCATCCCAATCATTCAAAGTCTCAACCACCAATCAGGGTCAAACGCCTGTGTACACATGGTACTTGAATGGTACGCCGGTATCGGGCCTCACCAGCGACTCTGTACAGTTGTCAAACCTTACAGATGGCGATATAATTCAGGCCGTATTGCAGAGTAGTGCCACATGTGCTACCCCTGCGCAGGTATCTTCCCTAACGGACACTGTAGAGGTAATCCCTGCACCCGACAAGCCAACCATTACCCAATCCGGTAGCACCCTTACAGCGGATGCCTTAGATGGCATCCAATGGTTGCTGAACGGCACACCTGTGCAAGGAGCCAATAGCGCATCATACACCGCAGAAGTGAATGGTGTTTACAGTGTGCTGGTTACGGATAACAATGGATGCACGGCCCTCTCGGATACCATCGGCATGCGAATACTATCCTTAGGCAGTATCGATATTTCTCAAGCTATCTCAGTTTACCCCAATCCGTTTTCATCACAGGTAACCTTGCAGCTGGATGCAGATCTAAGCGCAGATTCATGGAGCTTCAAGCTGCTGAATGTATCTGGCCAAACCATTCTACAGGCAGGCGTCTCACAGAGCATAACCACCCTCAATATGGAGCAGGTTGCTTCTGGTGTTTACATGCTGCATGTACAGGGTTCTAACGGTAACAAGGCTTTCAGATTGGTGAAATATTAGGAAAGAAACCAAAAAAAATGGCGGACTGTGGTTACAGTCCGCCATTTTTTTAAGCTATAATTTCCGCTTACGCTACCTTCAGCAACTGAGGCTCCAGGCCTTCAAATCTTTGCTCGGCATATTCGCGGGTTACTACAAATTCTTTTACGTTTTTCTCAGATGGCAATTCGAACATCGCATCCGTCATTACTGCTTCGCATATAGTGCGCAAGCCGCGCGCCCCAAGGCCCAGGTTTATCGCTCGCTCCACTATGTAGTCCAGTGCGCCATCTTCAAACCTCAGGTTGATGCCCTCCAGTTTAAACAGTTTTTTGAACTGCTTGATGATAGCATTCTTAGGCTCCGTCAATATCAGTTTCAATGCAGCTTTATCCAATGGGTTCAGGTGCGTTATCACCGGCAAGCGGCCTATCAGCTCGGGTATCAGCCCAAAGCTGCGTATGTCGGCAGCGCCTATGTACTTCAGCATGTTCTCAGAATCCACTTTATCGCGCTCGGCACCTTTTTTGAATCCCACTTTGCTCTGGTTCATCCTGTTCGCTATTATCTTGTCTATGCCTTCGAATGCACCGCCGCATATAAACAGAATGTTCGAGGTATCCACCTTCACCAGCTTCTGGTCCGGGTGCTTGCGCCCGCCTTGCGGTGGCACCATCACTTCCGAACCTTCCAATAGTTTCAGCATACCCTGTTGCACACCCTCACCGCTCACGTCGCGGGTTATGGATGGGTTGTCGCCCTTGCGCGCAATTTTATCGATCTCGTCTATGTATACGATGCCCATTTCGGCAGCCTTTACATCATAGTTGCACACCTGCAGCAGGCGCGAAAGTATGCTCTCTACATCTTCGCCCACATAGCCCGCTTCGGTAAATACCGTGGCATCTGCTATGGCAAACGGCACGTTCAGGTACTTGGCTATAGAGCGCGCCAGCAATGTTTTGCCGGTACCCGTATTGCCCGATATCAGTATGTTCGATTTTTCTATCTCCACATCATCTATGCGTGGCTGCGATATGCGCTTGTAGTGGTTGTACACTGCTACAGCTATCACTTTTTTCGCCTCATCCTGCCCTATTACATATTGGTTCAGGTGGTTGAATATCTCCTTTGGTTTCAGGCTGTCGGTCAACTGAAACTTGTTCGCTTGCTTCGCCTGCTTGGTGCCTATTTCGTCTGACACTATCTGGTTGGCCTGGCCTATGCAGTTTTCGCATATATGCCCCTCCGATCCCGATATCAGTATCTGAACGTCGCGCTTTTTCCTAAGGCAAAATGAGCAATGTGGCTCCAGTTCTTTTTTCATCTTCTTTTATCTCTGATTAATATAGCCGTTTTTCTGCCGGCTGTCAATTATGCAACCTTAGTCGCAAATATATAGGCAAACGCTGCACGCCATTCCCTAAAATTAGGGTATTTACAGCTACTTAACTAATTATAATAAATTTCCCCCTGACCGAAAGCGTATTTAATCCTACTTTCGCCCTCCCAAATGGCTCATTCGCACGATCACGATCATTCGCATTACCACCACCACTCCCAGGAGCGCAGTACGCGTATTGTTGTGTTTATATCCTTCATTACCATGATTTTGGAACTGTATTTTGGCAAGATGGCCAACTCCCGCGCTTTGTGGATGGATGGGCTGCACATGCTTACCCACGTGCTGGTACTGGTTATTTCCTGGTTCGCCTATCTGTACATCAGAATGAAAGCGCAGGAGCTTACCCACGAAAAGAAGCATCGCGTGGTATCCCTTGCTGGTTTTGCCAGTGCTATTATTCTATTGGTGGTTACGCTTTGGGGCTTGTACGAAACTGTTTTTCCGCACGAGCATGAGGGCATAAAAATCGGCGAACAGGCACTGTTGATTGCTTGTATCGGTTTGGTGGTAAATGGTGTAAGCGCTTACCTGCTCCACAGGGAAGAAGAGCATACAGACCACAATCTGAAAGCTGCTTACCTGCACGTGCTCAGCGATGTGATGCTAAGCTTCCTGGCTATCCTTTCTATCGTGGTGGGCATGTACACAGGCATTACCTGGCTCGATGTAGCCTGCGCAGTTATCGGCTCTGTAGTGATACTGCAGTGGAGCATCGGCCTCATCCGCAAGTCATGGCGCGAAGCCTTGGGTTAATTATCCGCTATCTCTCTGCTCTGTTTCTCCGCCCTTAATTTACACCGCCACTTCCGCAGCTATATGCGGATAAGGCTCGTATTGCGATAAGGTAAAGTCCTCGTACTTAAATCCGAAAATATCTTTCACTTCCGTGTTGATGCTCAATACCGGCAACGCCTTTGGCGTGCGGGTCAGCTGCAGTTTTGCCTGCTCTATATGGTTGGAATATAAATGTGCATCGCCCAGCGTATGAACAAAGTCGCCGTAGTCCAGGTCACATACCTGCGCTATCATCATCGTCAGCAATGCGTAAGAAGCTATGTTGAACGGTACCCCCAAAAATACATCTGCACTGCGCTGGTATAGCTGGCAGCTGAGCTTGCCCTTGGTTTCGCCTTTTTCTTTATTCGGTGGTGCTACATAAAACTGGAACATGGTATGGCACGGCGGCAGTGCCATCTGGTCTACCAGCGGCACGTTCCACGCGCTTACGATCAGCCTGCGCGAATCCGGATTGCGCTTTATCTGTGCTATCAGCTTGGTTATCTGGTCTACGGTTGCATTGTCCGCACCCTGCCAGCTGCGCCATTGCTTGCCATACACAGGGCCTAGTTCTCCCCATTGCTTGGCAAAGGCATCGTCTGTGGCTATTTTTCTGGCAAATTCCTTTATGTCCTCACCGCCAAACTCCGCACTCTTTTTATACGTTTCATAAGGCCAGTCGTCCCATATACGCACACCGTTTTGGCACAGGTACTGTATGTTGGTGTCCCCGTTCAGAAACCACAACAGCTCGTGGATGATTGATTTTGTATGCAGCTTTTTTGTCGTCACCAGTGGAAAGCCATCTTTCAGGTTGAAGCGCATCTGATAGCCAAACACACTGTAGGTGCCGGTACCTGTGCGGTCTTCTTTCCATACGCCCGAGTCCAATATATGCTGTAGTAACTGATGGTATTGCTGCATGGCAGTAAAGATAATTTATTCTGTTATTTCGGGCGTTGCTGTGGTGTCGGCAACCGGTGCTTCCGGCTCACTGAAGTAGGCCAATATTATCTCTGCACGTGCTTTTCCCACTATGGCGGTTATTTCTTCACGTGTGCCTTCACGTAGTTTTTTAACACTTTTAAAGTGCTTCAGCAGCAGCTCCGTAGTTTTTTCGCCTATGCCTTCTATGCCTACCAGCTCTGTTTTGGTAAAAGCCTTGCTCCTGCGGTCGCGGTGCTTGGTTATGCCAAACCGGTGCGCCTCATCCCTCATTTTCTGTATCAGTTTCAGGCTCTCGCTCTTCTTGTTGATGTACAGCGGCATCGGGTCTTCGGGGTAGTATATTTCCTCCAGTCTTTTGGCTATGCCCACTATCGGCACCTTGCCGTACAGGTCTAGTTTTTTCAGGCTTTCTACGGCACTGCTCAGCTGCCCTTTACCACCATCCACTATTATCAGCTGAGGTAGCGGCTGTCCTTCTTCGGTCAGGCGTTTGTACCTGCGGTATATCACCTCTTCCATGGTGGCAAAGTCATCAGGCCCTTCCACCGTCCTTACGTTGAATATGCGGTAGTCGCGCTTGCTGGGCTTGGCATCGCGGAACACCACACAGGCGCTTACAGGGTTGGTGCCTTGTATGTTCGAGTTGTCGAAACACTCTATATGCCTCGGAAGCTCCTTCAGTTTCAGGTCGTCTTTCAGGGTGCGCATAATTCGGAACGACGGGTTCTTTTCTTCGCTCGTCATCTGCTGCTTCATCTTTTCCTCTTTGGCATACAGCGCGTTGCGTGTAGCCAGCTCCAACAGCTTTTTCTTATCGCCTGCCAGTGGTATTATGTGCTTGTAGCCTTCTATCGGCAGGTCTATTTCAAAGGGCACTATCAATTCATCGCCCCGCTCTTCTATAGCCACTTCGGGCGACAGGTTTTCTATGATCACCAATGCCAGTATTTCCTCCCTGGACTCATCCAGTACTTTTTTTACCTCTATGGCACGGGTTTGTATAATGGTGCCATTGCTTATTTTCAGGAAGCTGATAAACGCAAAGCCTTCCATTTCGGTATAGCCGTACACATCCAGGTTATGTAGCGTCGGGCTTACTATAGTGCTCTTGCTCTGCCACGCTTTCAGTATCTCTATCTTCTCTTTAAACTCATTGGCATGCTCAAAGTCCATCTGCTCGGCAAAGCCGTTCATGCGCTTTTTCAGGTAGTTCAGCACCGAGGGGAAATTGCTCTTCAGCAGGTTCTTTATCTCGGCCATGTTATCATCGTATTCCTGCTTCGATTGTAGCGCCTGACAAGGCCCCAGGCAGTTTTTTATATGGTACTCCAGGCATACCTTAAACTTGCCCGCTTCTATATTTTTATCGGTAAGCGCCAGCGTGCAGGTGCGCACCGGAAATATCGATGTGAGCAGGCTCAGCACATTCCGCACATTGTTTACAGATGTGTATGGCCCCAGGTAGGTACTGCCATCCCTTATCACCCTGCGCGTCAGGAATATCCTCGGGAAGTCTTCCTTTTTTATAACGATATACGGGTACGACTTATCATCTTTCAGGTCCACATTGTACCTGGGCTGGTGCTGCTTTATCAGCGCATTTTCCAATAGGAAAGCATCCTGCTCTGTACTTACTATCGTAAACTCTATACGCGCTATATAGCGTATCATGGTCTTTATGCGGAAGCTCAGGTCGCCATTGTTGAAATAGCTGCTCACGCGCTTGCGCAGGCTCTTGGCCTTGCCTATATACAGTATCTCTTCATCACTGTTTATATAGCGGTACACACCCGGCTGGTCGGGTACACTATCGCGGTATTTCTCTCTGTATTCTTCCGGCGTCATTGCCTTGCTAAATTAGCGCAGTTTTGTCAATAAAGGCATTCCTTGCCTTTCTGCAAAAAGCCGTTATGAAATTTTAAGCCAGGCTGCTCGATTTGCCTGCCTTGTATTCTTTGTATACCTCGCGCACTATGCCATCGCCCAGTCCTATCTTGGGTACAAATATCTTTTTGGCATCAGTCCACTTCATCAGCGTCAGGAATATTTCTCCCGCTGGTACTATTACGTCCGCCCTGTCGGGGTTCAGGTCCAGTATCTGCATCCTGTCGTCCATAGAGTAGCCTTTGATGCTCTGCACTATTTCATTCAGCGTATCAAAGCTCATGGACTTGCCGGGCTTCAGCTGCGCCATTTTCGATAGCCTGTTGATGTTTCCCCCCGAGCCTATGATCGAAAAATTCGGCAGCGTCTTGCAATTTTCTTTCAGCCAGTCTTTCATCAGCTTCCAATCATTCTTTTCCACCTGGTTGTTCAGCAGGCGTATGGTGCCTATATTGAACGAAGTGGCTGCTATAGCCTCTCCCTTGCTGAATATCGTAATCTCTGTGCTGCCGCCACCTACGTCTACGAACACGCAGTTCAGCCCTACCTTATTGGCCTGGCTCTGCTGGCTGCTGAATATCATATTCGCCTCGCTGTTGCCGCTTATAATGCTGATGTCTATTCCTGCTTCTTCTGCTATGCGTTTCACTATAGCGGGGCCATTCTTAGCCTCGCGCATGGCACTGGTGGCGCAGCCTATGTAGTGCACTACATCGTTGGCGCGCATCAGGTGCTTGAATGCCGCCATGGCATCCACCAGCTTATCTATGCTTTCCTTGGGTATCTTGTGCTGCTCCGAAAAGGCATTGCCCCCCAGCCTTACAGGCACGCGTATCAGCGAACTCTTTTTGAAAGCGGTTTCACCACCGTTTTCAAGCACGTTCACAATCAGCAAACGCACCGAGTTCGATCCGATATCTATAGCAGCTACTTTCTTTATTTCCACGCCTGTATATGGTAATTATGTAAATGTGAATTAAAGCCTTTGCCGGGTTTTCACCTGACCCAAGTTTTCAACCAAATGTGTAAGCTATCGCAAATACTTTGTTTTCCGTTAATTTACTGATGTATAGCAGTATATAAATGGTGGTTCTTTTGCATTGCCCAAATTCTTACAATTTCATACGCGTCAACTACTTATTATGTACTTTTGGCGCGCCTTAACCAACTACTTGTCATTGCCCGTTGTTTTAAATAGTTGAAATGAATTCAAAACTTCGCATTGTTGCACTTATACTGATCATCGCATTACCGGTATTTTTCTTCTTGCTTTTTCGCCCCTTGGGCAAAATCCCGAGACCTAAAGCACCAAGCCCGATGTATGCAAAAGGGGTGTACGATGACGGAGATACCATCTACCATACTATACCAAGCGCTAAGTTCCAGACACAGGTGGGCGACTCCCTGGAAATGGATAGCCTGCGAGGAAAAATTTACATCGTTGACTTTTTCTTTACCAGTTGCGCCGGTGTATGCCCGCGCATGACTACCCAAATGGAGCGCATACAGAAGTCTTTTATAAAGGATGAGCAGCTAAGGCTTGTATCTTTCTCGGTAGATGAAGCAAAGGACAGCGTACCTGCCCTTCGCGCTTATGCGGAGGCACATAATGCAGTACCCGGCAAGTGGTATTTCCTGCGTGGCAATGAGCAACAGGTATTCGACATGGCGCAAAAAGGATTCTTTGTTACGGCCAAAGAAGACGAAACGCCGGAGGATTTTGTACATAGCGAGAAATTTGTGCTGGTAGACTACAATGGCCACATCAGGGGCTATTATAATGGCCTGGATTCGCTGGAAGTAAATAAGTGCATGGCCAACGTAGCCCTGCTGCTGCGCAATATGGAGAAGAACTACTCCTTCCGCAAGGACCCGAACAAAAAGAGCCGTATCAAGGATTTATTTTAATAGATAAAACACAGATAAAATGTTAGCACCTTCTATTCAAAAAAATGACAAAGTAGCCTACTGGATTATCGGGGTATTGTCTGTAGTGGTTTTTGCTGCAGTGGTATTGCTGAAGCAGGTGGAGCTCAAAATCAACCTGGGTTTCGATGTACATATCTTTGCCAAGTTCAATGCGGCTATCAACTCCACCGTCAGCCTTTTGTTGCTGGTAGGCTTGTTCCTGGTAAAGCAGCGCAGGTACGAGCAGCACAAAAAGGTAATGCTTTCTGCGGTGGTACTCTCTGCACTATTCTTGGTGTTTTACATAGCCCACCATTTGCTGAGCGGTAATACTGCTTATGGCGGTGTCGGGCCAATAAGGATGTTTTATTTCATATTGCTTATCACGCATATTTTTTTTGCGGCTGTTATATTGCCTTTCATTCTGCTGGTGTCATACCGAGGCCTTACCGGCGAGTATGCCAGGCATAAGAAAATTGCGCGCATCACATTCCCGATATGGCTGTATGTATCCATTACGGGAGTTATTGTTTACCTTATGATTTCGCCATATTATGTTTAAATTTACAAGTATGAAAAAGGTAATTGTTTCGGTTTGTATTTTGGTTGTATTGCTTGCCTTTGCCGGTACAGCATCCGCACAGTGCGCCATGTGCCAGGCTACTGCCGAAACATCGCTGGAGGCTGGTGCTTCTGCAGCGGCAGGTATTAACAAAGGGGTATTGTATCTTTTTATTACGCCTTACCTGGTAGCGGCTACTATTTTCTTTTTTTGGTGGAGGGCCAAAAAGAGGGTAGAGGCTGAAACTACGGCTTAGCATATTATTTCAGCGCTTTCTCCGTTCCGGTTATATGCAATTTTTAAAAGCCTTTATTGCTACCTTGCTTTTGACAGTAGCTGTCGCCGCCAAAGCACAAATAAGTATTGATACAAATGAGCTGCGCATTGTCACCTACAATGTAAAGATGCTGCCGCGTATATTGGCACACCTGAAGCACCATCCTGTAAAACGTGCCAGGCTTATACCGGCTAAGCTTATAGAGGACAGTGTACACATAGTTTGCTTTCAGGAGGCCTTCGATGGTAAGTCTATCCGTGAGCTAAAGCGCTTGCTGAAACCCCACTTCCCTTATACAGTCGGCCCTGCCAACAAGCGTCCGGGATTCAAGCTCAGTAGCGGGGTTATTATATTCAGTAAGCTTCCTTTGAGTTTCGTCAGCGAAATAGATTTTATCGATTGTGAAAAAGAAGACTGCGCTGCGCGTAAGGGAGCACTGCTGGTAGCATCTTCATGGCAGGGGCAGCCTTTCCAGATTATGGGCACACATGCCGAGGCCGGGGGCGATTTGAAGTTTAAATGCGGCCAGCTCTGCGAAATGCGTGATATGGTGCAGCAATACAAAAAAGACAGTGTGCCGCAATTCTTACTTGGCGACTTCAATATGAAAAAGGGTATGCCGGTATACGATTCGCTTATTTCCATTTTTGGTGCAGAGGACGGTCCGCTTACAGGTGAGCTACAATATACCTCTGATGCCAAACTGAACGATATGCGCAGGTACAACCCCGATAAGCGCGGGCAGGTGGATTATATCTTGTACAAAGGCAATGGCATAGTACCGCGCAGGATAGAGCGCGAAGTAAAGCGCTACCAGCAAAACTGGGACTCAAAGCATAAGGACTTGTCCGATCACTTCGGTGTATTGATGAAGGTCAGCTTTCACTAGCAGGCATAAAAAAGGAGGATTGAAAAATCCTCCTTTTTTGCATATAGTTTTATGTGTATGGCTTATTCGTAGTAGTAAACCAACAGGTTGTATGCTTCAGAAGCATTTACCCTGCCTGCTATTTCAGTACGCTTAGAACCATCGCTATTATAAAGTTCAAATACATCCTGAAGTCCTGTATCAAGATTTACTATAGATATTACAGTATCCATTTCTTTCAGGTTTTTCAGGAAGCTTACCACTTCTTTAGTTGCTTCATATAGTGTCAGGTTGTTGTCTATATGCACTATCACGTGGTACAATACACCATTAGACCTGCAAGCAGCCAGGAACCTGCGCTCGCGTGCATTGGCACTTGAGTTGGATGCACCTACTTTCAGCTGATCTTCAAACGCAAGTAAGTGCGTTTGGAATACTGTTGCCTGCTCGGATTTTGCCCACTCGATAAACTCGTATTTGTCAGAGTATTTTTTCAGGTCAAGTGATTTTTTTACACCGGTAGATGCGAAAGTGATATTTACCAGTTTTTCTTTGGTATTGGTTACTGCTATACCTCCTGTAGCCTGCACTATTACAAGGCCATCAAATTTGTCAGTAAAGTTCTCATTTACCATCCTGCCATTGTCTACAGTCAATCCTTCCGGTCCGCTGAAGTCTTTGGTGATATAGGTTCCGCTCGATACCAAAACGATATTGCGGCCTACTTTCCAATCCAGGTATCTTTGGTATACTGTTTTGCCACCTTCTTTAAAGGCAAAATACTTGGCCTTTACACGCTGGTTGGTCCTATTCATCATTACCACACGGTAGTTGATGCCATTTTCTTTGGCGGTAGATATTTTAACGTCGTTGGTGTCGTAGGTCATTGGTGCTACCACACTTTTGAAAGAGGCAAGAGTCAGGATTACTAAAAATGTAAGAAACGGGATGGCTTTTTTCATGTATTTATAACTGCATTTTTGGTACTGTTGCCGCAAATGTATGAATTCATATTCATTATATACAAAATTTAAAGGCTACCAAAAATGCCCTTTTCTTACAGGGCAGGCAGCGTAAAGCAAAAAGCGGTTCCACCCAGCGAACTGTCTTCTATCCAGATACTGCCATGCAACTGCTTTATAATTTTTTTGCAGATGGCAAGTCCTATGCCTGTTCCCGAAAATTCATTGCGGTTGTGTAGCCTTTTGAATAGCTCAAATACCTTTTCACGATGTGCCTCGGCTATGCCAATACCATTGTCCTCTATGCGCATCAGGTGGTATGCTCCCAGGTTCTTGGATGTTACTTTTATATATCGCTCTTCATTTTTGTTGTACTTAATGCCATTGGTCATCAGGTTCTGGAATAGCTGGGTCATGCGCTCCTCATCGGCACCTACAATCGGCATATCCGGTGCGTCTATAGTCACCTTTATGTTTGGGTATTGTTCTTTTACTGTTTCTATGGTGAGCTTCAATACATCTTTCAGGTCTACAGAGCGAAGCCGCTCTTCGGCACCTATTTTAGAGAACTGCAGTATGGAGTCTATCAGCGAAAACATCCGGTGGCCACCCTCCCTTATATAGTGCATATAATGCTGCTGGTCTTCAGTCAGCGGTGTTTCAAAAGATCTTTCCAGCAGTTTGGTATAGTTGGTTATCATGCGCAGTGGCTCTTTCAGGTCATGCGATGCCACGTAAGCAAACTGATTCAGCTCATCGTTGCTCTGCTTCAGTTTCTGGTTATATACTTCTATCTCTTCGTTCTTTTTCTTTAGTAGCTCAAACTCCTTCTCGGCGTGTTCCAGCTCAAAGCGCAGCCTTGCTTCCTGCACCGCAGCCTTCCTGTCAAATGTCAGTTGTTGCTGTGTTTCTTCATGGTGCTTTTTCATATAGTGCAATGCCTCCTTCAGGTTGCCTATCTGCTCATATACAGCACTTTTTACACTATAAACTACCGTCAGGTATACTTTGGATTTGGTTTCCAGCATTAGCTCTTCTGCCTCATCCAGGAATTTCAGTGCACTTTCAAAATCACCCTTCATCAGGTGTGCTTCGCCCAATTGAAAAAGGTAAAAGCCATATTGCGCTGCCTGCCCTTGTCCTTTTACTTTCTCGGCAACGCTTTTCATCATGGCAATACCCTCGTCAAACTCGCCAAGGTGGCATTTGCCAAATCCATAATTCATGCGTGCAGATGCCATATTCATAGCATCCTCATCTTCTATTTCCAATGCTTCTATTGCCAGTGCAAAATATTTCATCCGCTCTTCTATAGGAGCGTCTGATGGCAAAGCGCTGCCATAAAAATTGTAGCATCGGCCAATTCCGCTGTTATCTTCTACTTCCTTAAACAAGCTCAATGCCTTTTCAAGGTATTCATAGTTTTCATCAGGTACGCCCAACTGGCTGAAAAGCTTTACTACATTATAATTCAGGTTGCCTAATAATGATTTACAGTCTTTATCCAGGTCAGGGATATTTTCCAGCATATTTATCGCCTTCAAGTAGGCTGCCCTGGCTTCCGAATACATGCCTGATATATCGTAGCATATACCTTGCATATTCAGCATCCGTGCTTTTATATATGGCAGGTTGCACTGCTCTACTACCAATGCATTTTTCCTGAATAGCTCCAATACTTTATCATGCGCACCTTCAATCTTATAATAATAGCTCGCTATCTGAAAAAGTGACAGTACAATTTTTACTTTGTTTTGGGTAGTGGTGGCAATCTCCAGAGCCTCTTCTGCCAGTGTCAGCGCCCGCTCGTCTTTGGACGACATATAACTTTTAGCCTCCTCTATTAGAGAATCTATCAATTCATTTGTCGATACAGAGGCAATCTCGTGTTCCTTCATCTGCTGTTACTCATTGGTTTCGTAAAACTTTTATTGGCGATGATGATGATGATTGAAATTTTGAGGATTACAAATATGAACTTTTTGTTCTAAAAACAGCGGGGCATTATTTCCTCGCACTTAGTATTTCGTTGTATGTCGCAGGAGTTTTCAATATCTCAATTGCTTTGGCCACTCTTTCATCACTTAGCAGTTGTTTTTCTTCTTTTCCCGGTACATAGTAGTAGCGTCCCACGATTTCTGCTTCCAATAGTTTGCTTATAGTGGCTTTTTCTTTTAACAAATCCTGCTGTTTATCTGCTTGAATGATTTTTATCACCCGATCATAGTCTTCTTTTACAGACTCAAAATACTTCTCATCTGTTGCAGATTCTTTTAATTTCTCCAGCACATCCTCGCTTTCAGTTTTGTAATTAAAGTTTTTGCTCTTTGCAAAAGCAATGAAATCGTTGTACTCGCTATCGCTCATTTTAAATTCAGCTGGTTTTGCTATTTGCTTATTCTTTAGTCTGTATTGAGTAGCGTAGTCAAATATTATACTCTTGGATATAAGCGCTTGTACAGCCCTGCTATATACTGTTTTGCTCAGCACCACATCAGGGTTTACGCCGCCCCCGTCATATACAGTTCTGCCCATTTTTGTTTTAAATGCCCTGATAAGCGAGTCCGGCACCTTGCTTGCACTGCCATCTGCATTGTGCACATCGTAGTTTATAGCTTGTATGCACCTGCCACTTGGTATATAGTATTTGGCGGTAGTTACTTTTAGCATAGTGTTATATGCAAGTGGTTTGGTTATTTGCACCAGTCCCTTGCCATAAGTTTTTTGGCCTACTATCACCCCTCTGTCCAGGTCTTGTATAGTGCCAGACACTATTTCTGATGCCGATGCGCTCATGTTATCGGTTATCACTGCTATCGGTATACGAGTGTCGCTGGCAGAGTCCAGGGTACGGTAGGTAGCATTCCACTCATCTACTTTACCTTTGGTAGTTACTACCAGCTGGTTTTTAGGAATAAACACATTCACCACATTTACTGCTTCTACCAATAAGCCGCCGGGATTACCACGCAGGTCCAGGATGATGCTTTTCAGGTCAGGGTTAGCTCTTTTCAGGCTATCAAAGGCATTGCGTACGTCGCGGCCTGCATCTGCATTGAATATTTTAAGCCTTATAACTCCTATACCGGGTGTTACTATACCAAAGAAAGGAACGTTTGTCTCCTGTGTTTCAATTCTTGTAAGCGAGAAGTTTTTTATCTCGGTTTTGTTGTCAATACCCACTTTCTCCACAGTTACCTCTACCGTAGAAGCCGGTTTGCCACGCAGGTTGCGCTCTATCTCATCTTTTGTGCGGCCTTTGGTTTCCTTGCCGTCTATGCTTAGTAATTTATCGCCTATGCTCAGTCCCATCAGGTCTGCCGACAGGCCTTTGGTTATTTCTGTTATAGTAGCAGCGCCATCATGCACTTCTACACTCAGGCCCGCTCCGCCAAATTTCCCTGTTTGCTCCATCTTGGCAGCTTCTATCTGCGATTCGCTGAAATAGTTGGTATATGGGTCCAGCGTTTTCAGCATCCCATCCATAAAGTTGCGCATGAGCTTGCTTGGGTCCGTATCATCTACATAGGTTGTGTTTACCTCCCTGTACAGCGAGCCAAATACATCCATATTCTGCGTTACCTCAAAGTATTTGTCTGCAAAGGCATAGCTGCTTATGGCGGCAACTGCTACGATCAATATTCCTGCTATTCTTTTCATATCTGCTACTTGCTTTTTCCTAAAATGGTTTGTAGTTGGTTGGCATCATTCAGCACCGTTACGGCGCGTTTCAGGTCTTCATCTGTTCTGCATTGCATTACAGAGCGGCCTGTATTCAGGTAGTAGCGCGATGCTATCTCTTCCTGCAAAAAGGATATGATCTGGCTTTTTTGCTTTATCAGGTCCTTTTGCTTGTCGTGCATCATCTTCTGCTTCATATCCTCATAGCTTCCCTTTATGCCTGTAAAGTAGTTCTCCTTTTCCGATACTGTTTTCAGCTCTTCAAGCAGCTTTTCGCTTCTGGTGCTGTATTCATATTCTTTGGCAGCTACCCATTTGGTAAAGTCTATGTACTCATCATCTGTGAGCGCAAATGTTTTGGCGGGTGCTATTTTATCGTGTTTTGCGCGGTATTCGGTAGCATAGTCAAAGAACAGGCTCTTCGTAAACAGGCTGATGGTAATGTTTTGCATTACCTCGCTTTCTGTTTTTATGTCAGGCTCTATCCCTGCTCCATCATATACTGTTCTTCCTGATTTGGTTTTGAATGCAGTGCGCAATGAGTCCGGTAGCCTTGTAACCTTTCCTGTGCTGTCTCTTTCGGCATAGTTTATGGCTTGTATACACCTGCCGCTTGGTATGTAGTATTTGGCGGTAGTTATTTTCAGCTTGGTATTATAGGGCAGGGGTCTGGTTGTTTGTACCAATCCCTTGCCAAAAGTCCTTTCGCCTATCACCACAGCCCTGTCCAGGTCTTGCAACGACCCGGCTACTATTTCCGAAGCAGAAGCTGAGTTGCCATCTGCTATTACGGCCATTGGTATCTTTGTGTCACCTGCTTCGTTTATTGTTTTTCTGCTATAGGTAGCAGTTACCTCCCTGCCCCTTACCGATACTATCTCGGTATTCTTGTCTACGAACACATTGGCCACATTTATAGCTTCATCCAACAGACCTCCGGGGTTGCCCCTCAGGTCCAGCACTATTCCTTTCAGCTTTTGCTGTGCCTCCAGTGCAGCTAGTGCTGAGCGCACCTCCTGGCCTGCGCTTACCGTAAAGTTGCCAAGGCGTATATAGCCTATGTCGTCATTCAGCATGCCGTAGTAGGGTACGTTCTTTATTTTTATCTCCTCGCGTATTATTTTGGCTGTGTGCTCTGCTTCTGTTCCATCCGCGGTCAGCCTTTTGTATACTACCAGTATTTCTGTTCCGGGCCTGCCTTTCAGCATTTTACTTACTTCGTCTGTTCTCAGTCCTTTTACGCTTTTTCCGGCTATGCTTATTATTTTATCTCCTGCGCGTAAGCCGGCCTTGTCTGCCGGAAATCCTTCGTATGGCTCAGTTATCTGCACCCAATCAGCCTTGGTACCTATAATTGCTCCTATGCCCGCATATTTGCCGGTAGTTTGTATACGGTAGTCGTCCATATCTTCTTCCGGTATAAAGTTGGTATATGGGTCCAGTTGATTCAGCATGTTCTCTGTCCCTGCCTCTATCAGGTTTTTGGCATCCAACTCGTCTACATAGTACGTGTTCAGTTCTTTATATAGAGAAGCGAAAATTTCCAGGTTCTTTTTTACCTCAAAAAAGCCAATATCGGAAAAGGATAGCGAACCAAAACCAATGCCCGCTATCGCTCCTATTATTATATATTTCTTCATTTAAGTATGCTGATTATCTCTTTTAACGCAAATGTGTACGAAGATGTTGTTATATTAATTCTGTAGCAAGTTAAAATTTGGGAATGGCCTATTGTACTGTCTAATAATTTGTGCTACCCACCATCAATGATTCTTAATGTCTTGACTCTCATGCCTTATCCTGTTTACAGGTACATTAGTAAATGATTTATATGTTGGAATTAGAAATAATCCGTATAATTGCCGCCTTCAAAATCCTTTCAATGAGAAAAAGTTTACAATTTATTATGCTTTTCGTGTTGGCTATGACGTTTCAGGCGTCGTTTGCACAATGCGTAATCAACACAAGTAATACGACAGCAGGGTTTACTCCGAGCGTTTTGCCTTGTGCTACACAAGGTGTGGCTTATGCACAAGCTACACAGATTTATGTTCCGTCTTCTGTAGGGGGTGCCCCTGTGGATTCGGTAAAAATCAATTCTATAACAGGTATGCCTGCAGGTATTACCTATAATGTGAATCCATCTAACAAAGCTGTTAAAGGCAATGGGAACGGATGTATAGATTTTTCGGGAACTACATCTGCTGCTGTAGCCAGCTACCCACTTACAGTTAGTGTTACGGCATATGGTCCGGCTTTTGGTTCTGGCTTCAGTACTACATTGGATGCTATAGGATATAGCCTTTCTCTGTGTGTTGCTGCCGGTGGCGGTGGTGGTACTACAACTTGCGATACGCTTTCACACTATTATGCGAATGATACATTGAGTCTCTTTACAACGGATAATGGTGGTTTCTTTACCGGTAACAATGAATTCGGTGATCTGGCCAAAGCTGAAAAATATACAGTAACTGCAGGAACAAAGGTGAGTGGTGCTATATTCCTTTTTGGTTATGCTACAATAGCTAACCCAAATACTTTAGTAACTATAAATGCTTGGGATGCAAACGGCACCGGTGGTGCTCCAGGTACAGTTATTGCTACCACTACAGTGCCATTAAGCACAATTGTAAATGACGCTACTAATTTTGATCTTACATCTGTTACTTTCCCTAGTCCGGTTACTATTCCTGGCACTGCGTTTTATATAGGAGTTGTACTTCCTACTACAAGCGGAGATACTGTAGCTGTGGTGCATACCCAGCAATCTTCTACAACGGGAGAAGGTTGGGAACAATTTAGTAATGGAGTGTGGCATGCGTATTCAGAAAGTGTGTCATGGGGATATGATTTTTCCAATATTATAAATCCCATAGTTTGTGTAACCACAACTGCAACTCCTCCTGTAGCTGCATTTACAGCAAACAAAACTACAGGTTGCAGCCCACTGGTAGTAAGTTTCACAGACCAGTCTACTAACGCTCCGACATCTTGGAGCTGGTCATTCCCTGGTGCTACTGTTACAACTTCTACAGCTCAAAACCCTTCTGTTACTTACAACACAGCAGGTACATATAATGTAACCCTTACTGCTACCAATGCAAACGGTTCTGATCCGGAGGTTAAAACTGGTTATATCACAGTTTACCCTAAACCGGTAGTGACCCTTACCAAAACTGATGCCACTTGTCTTCAGGCGGGTAGTGTTACTTCATCTGTTACCGGTGGTTCAGGTTTCACTTACCTTTGGAACTACAATAACTCTACTACTCCTAATTTGAGCAGTGTACCTCCAAGTTCTTATACAGTTACAGTTACCAACTCTAATACATGTACAGGTACTGCAACTATCGCTGTAAACGATCCTCCTTTTATTTCAGTATCTACTACTAAAGTAGACGCGGTTTGTAACCAGGCCAATGGTAGCGTTACTGCTACTCCTACAGGTGGTGCAGGTTACACTTACAAATGGAGTAATAGCGCAGTAACTACTGCTACGCTTTCAAATGTAACCCCGGGAACCTATACAGTTACAGTTACAGCTTCAAATGGTTGTACTGCTACATCTACTGCTACAGTGGCGAATACAGGTGGTATTTCAGCATCTGCTACTAAAACAGATGCAGTTTGTAACCAATCAAATGGTTCGGTTACTGCAAGTGCTACAGGTGGTGCAGGATATACTTATCAGTGGGCTGATGGTCCTACGGGTGCAAGCCGCACAGGTGTTGCTCCTGGTACCTACACAGTTACTGTTACAGCATCTAATGGTTGTACTGCTACTGCCACTGCTACTGTAGGTAGTACAGGTGGTATTTCTACTACTTTGGCTAAAACAAACACAACATGTAACTTGTCTAACGGTACTGTTACATCTACTACAACAGGTGGTTCAGGTTATACTTACCTTTGGAATGATGGTTTAACTACGGCAAACCGTACTAACCTTGCTCCGGGTACTTATTCAGTTACAGTTACTTCTTCTAATGGTTGCACATCTTCTGCAAGTGCTACTGTAGCATCTACAGGCACCAGCCTTTCTGCTACAGCAAGTGCTACAGCAACACCGGCTTGTAACCAATCAAATGGTACAGTTACTGTAAGTGTAACAGGTGGTACTCCGACATACAACTATGCATGGAGCACAAATCCAGTTCAGAATTCACAATCAGCAACTAACCTACCTGCCGGTTCTTATACAGTTACTGTTACAGACAATGCAGGTTGCACAACAACTTCTAATATTAACCTGACCAATACAGGCGGTCCTACAGCATCTATCACCGGCAACGGTTCTATATGCGCAGGTGGCAGCACAACCCTTACTGCAACAGGTGGTGGTTCTTACCAGTGGTCAAATGGCTTGGGCACAAACGCTCAGGTAACTGTTAGCCCTGGTTCAACTGTTACCTATACAGTTACAGTAACAGGTAGTGGTAACTGTATTGCTACAGCTACTAAAGCTGTAGTGGTAAATAACTCTGCTACCAGCATAGTGAGCAAAACTATATGTTCAGGAAACAGCTACCTATTCAATGGTGTTTCACTTACTGCTTCAGGTACTTACAAAGATACTTTGCTTACAACAGCAAGTTGCGATAGCTTCATCACATTGAACCTTACAGTTAATCCTCCACTTACAGGCAGCTATAGCAAAACTATATGCTCCGGAAGTCCGCTTGTATTCAACGGTCAGGCATTGACTGCTAGTGGTGTTTACAAAGACACTATCCAGACTTCTGGCGGTTGCGATAGTATCGTTACTTTGATACTTACAGTTAATCCTCCGCTTACAGGTGGTTTCAGCTATACTACATGTACAGGTGTTCCTTACGTGTTCAATGGTCAGGCGCTTATTGTACAGGGTATTTACAAAGATACTGTACAAACTACCGGTGGTTGCGATAGTATCATAACATTGAATCTTACAGTTAACCCTGCCCTTACAGGTAGCTTCTCAAAAGCAATCTGCGCGGGAGACAACTTCGTATTCAATGGCCAGCAACTTACTATACAGGGTAGCTACAAAGATACCATCCAGACATCGGGCGGTTGCGATAGTATCGTAACATTGAACCTTACGGTTAATCCATTGCCTACACCTACTGTAACGCAGAATGGTAATGTGCTTAGCACCCAAAACTACAGCAGCTACCAATGGCTTGCTGGTGGTAATAACATTAATAGTGCAACTAACCAAAGCTATACAGCACCTACAGGCGGCAGCTACTCTGTAGTAGTTACAGATGCTAACGGTTGCAGCAAAACAAGTGCTGTAACGGTACTTACAGTTGGTATAAACGAAGTGAACGCAGAAGCGCTTAAATTCAATTTGTATCCAAACCCTGCGGAGAGCAAAATCAATGTGGTGGTTGAAAATTCAAATGAGTTCAAATTCACTATCACAAACTACCAGGGTCAGGAAGTTGCCAATGGCATCGTTGACGGAAGTCTGCAAGTAGTAGACGTTACTAATTACCAAGCCGGTGTTTACATCGTAGAGGTTAAGAGTGGCAACACTATCTCAAGAAAAAGATTCACTAAGCTATAGGCTTAAGTTCCGTAAGGAATAAATACTTAATCCCGCTCTCCTACAGGAGAGCGGGATTTTTTTTGTACAAAAAATGCAAAAAGTAGAGGTTATGGAAACGGAAACTGGGGAATTATTTTCCATTACCTAAAATATTGTTTCCTTTGTATCGTTGATAAAGTCAACTATTGATATGAGCAACGAAACTAATAACGAAAACATCGCTTTCCAGCTGGGGGTAACCATGCGGGCAATGGTAAAAATGTTTGGGAAAATATTCCAGACAACGGATTTGGATATGACCCCGGAGCAGTTCTGGATTCTGGATATGCTTAGCAGAAGTGAGGACTCCATTCAGTCCGATCTTGCGGAGATGATGGATAAGGACAAATCGGCTATAATGCGCCATATAGATGCATTAGAGGACAAAAGATGGTTGGCCCGCATGAATGATTCTAATGATCGCCGCAGAAAGATTCTTGTAATAACAAAACAGGGCGATGATGTACTGCAGCAGGCTCGCAAGGTAGTGGATACTGCTATGCGGGAAATTACCTCCGGAATAAGTGGAGAGGAGATGACAATCTTTGCTTCGGTGTTGCAAAAAATAAGAGGGATGGCCGATCCTAAACAGAATCTGGAATAAATGGTTGTAAAAGTCAATATTTTATAAAGTCAACTATTGAAAGTCTAAACAAGCGATAAAACATATTAAAAACGACAAACGGTTATATGAAAAGTAAAATTACAATGAGCATGCTGGTGTTGCTTTGTGCTGTGCGTTTCGCAGTAGCGCAGCAACCTGCCGGAAAATTCTCATTAAAGGATTGTATAGATTATAGTCTTAAGAACAATCCCACCAACATCATCTTCTCCAATGAAGTAAAAGCGGCTAATCAGAAAAAGATTGAAGCTTTATCCGGCTACATGCCACAGATAAACGGGCAGGCTACCTTTGATGATAATCTGAAGAGGCAGACAACGATCATTCCTGGTGCAGCTTTTGGCAGCCCGACAGACGTAGCTGTTCAGTTTGGTAATCAATATAACGTAGCAGCCGTGGTGCAGGCCGACCAGACTATCTATGATCAGACTTTGCTATCGGGTTTTGCAGGTATCAAACCAAACCGCGAAGCGGCCGAGTTGAAAAAGTCTAAAAATGATGATGACCTTATTTACAATACAGCAGGGTCTTATTATCAGGTAATGACTGTGCGCGAGCAAGTAAAGCTGCTGGAGCAGAATGAGAAGAAGTTTACCGAAATACACCAGACGCAGCAGTTGCTATACGACAGAGGGGTAATTACCAAGGTTGATTACGACCGTGTGAAAGTTGGTTTGAACAATATCATCTCTCAGAAGAAGATTGCCATGACCAACCTGGAGCTGGCGACCAACCGCCTGAAAAATGCTATGGGTATGCCTATAGAGCAGGCTATTGAATTGGAAGATTCTATAGGAAGCATCAGTAAGGAAGCTCCTCAGGCAGAAGTAGCTTTCAATGTGCAGAGCACATGGGATTACCAGATACAGTCTAAGAATATCATGTTGCAGGAAGTTCAGTTAAAAAGGGCAAAGGCAGCTTATGCCCCGACGCTGGGATTCTATGCGCGCTACGGAGCACAATCTTTCAGCAACGAGTTTAAAGCATCATGGAATAACTGGTTTACCTACGGGTCTATCGGCTTTAAATTGAGTGTTCCCATTTTTGATGGTTTGCGCAAGTCCAGCCAGGTGAAGCAGAATGCGCTTACGCTCAGCAATGCTACCCAAAATCTGAAACTGAATGAGAATGGTTTAAAGCTACAATTCCAGAATGCCAATACGCAGCTGATGAGCTCTTACAGCAACATGGTATTGAGTAGCGACAACCTTGCCTTGGCACAGGAAGTATTCGAAACTACCAGCCTGCAATACGAAAAGGGCGTTGCAAATATCAGCGATATGATAAATGCAGATTATGCTTTGAAAGAAGCGCAGACCAACTACCTGACCTCTACCATAAACTTTCTGGTGGCCAAAATAGATATCGAAAGGTCGAAAGGCACACTTAAACAATACTTTACCCAATTATAAAATTAGAAACAACATATTCCAATGAAAAACAAGATTATAATAATAGCAGTGATAGTGGCAGTAGTAGCCTGGGGCGCCTATACACTGATTAAGAACAAGAAAGAGATTGATAGCAAAAATAAACCGGTAGACAGAAGTGCTATTGCTATCCCGGTTTCTGTATCTAAAGCTTTCGTGGCAAATGTAGAAGGCGAGTTTTCACTGCCGGCTGTTACTGAAGCAAATAGCGAAACAGATATAATAGTGAGCGCGCAAGGCAAAATAACCAACCTAAACTTTGAACTGGGTTCCGTGGTTACCAAAGGCCAGGTGCTGGGTTCTGTAGATAGCAGATTGAAAGAACTCAACTTGTCAGCTACCAAGCTTGCAGAAGAAAAATTGCAGAAGGACTACGAACGTTACGGCGACCTGTACAAAGGCAAAGCGGTAACAGAAGTAAACTACAACGAGATAAAATACAACTACGAGAATACTAAGATACAGGCGAGCCAGATAAAACAACAGATAGCCGATGGTATCATCACGGCGCCTATAAGCGGTGTGGTTATACGCAAGAGCCTGGAAGAAGGCGAGTTTGTAAATCCGGGTACACCTATAGGCACTATAGTAGATGTATCGCACCTGAAAGCTACCGTACAGGTAAGCGAAAAAGACGTGTACAAATTGAGCAAAGGTATGGCTGTTACATTGCGCTCAGATATTTACCCGACCAAGGTATTCAAAGGAGTTATACGCTATATAAGCCCTAAAGGTGATGAAAGCCACAACTATCCTGTAGAAATAACTGTAGCCAACGAAAATCAGGCAGCATTGAAGGCCGGTTCTTTCGTACGCGTGGCATTTAGCCTGAAAGGTAGCTCAACTGCCCTGCAGATACCAAAAGTAACATTGGCAGAAGGATTGAAAAACCCTTATGTGTATGTAATAAGCGGCAACAAGGCAGTAGTGAAAAAACTGGTACTGGGAAGGGAGATTGGTGAGAATGTTGAAGTGCTTAGCGGTCTTACAGAGGGCGAAGAAGTAATCAGCAGTGGACAAATAAACCTTACCGAAGGTAGCCCTGTAGAGTTGGTTAAATAAGTGTGGGGCGTTAGCGCTGCATAGAATGTTTCAAACAATAAAGAGAAAGTCATGTCAATAACAGAGATAGCCATTAAAAGGCCCTTGCTGATTACTGTAATATTTGCTACGGCTATATTATTCGGTATCATCAGCTACTCAAGCCTAAATTATAACCTCCTCCCTAAATTTGATGCGAACGTGTTGGCGGTTATTACCGTGTATCGCGGTGCATCGGCAGAAGAGGTGCAGAGCAGTATTACCAAGCCGATAGAGGATGCTGTATCATCCATAGAGGGTATAGATAAATTATACTCTTCGTCCAGCGAGGGCGTATCGGTCATTACGATCCAGTTGAAATCCAACACAAACACGATAACCGCACAGCGTGATGCCGAGCGGAAAATTAACCAGGTAAAATCGCAATTGCCCGACAACGTAGATGATCCGGTAGTAAACCGTTTCAACTCCGAGGAGTTGCCGGTATTGCGTATCAGCGCATCTGCCAATGTGAGCGGCCCTGAGCTGTACGACCTGATAGACAGGCAGATAAAGCCGATACTATCGAACGTAACCGGTGTAGGTTCCATAAACCTGATAGGTGGCAACGAGCGCGAAATAAACATAGCCCTGGACAACGATAAGCTACAAGCATACAACTTGTCGGCTGCACAGGTAAACCAGGCTATTGCCACATCAAACGTTTCGTACCCGGCGGGTAATATAGAGGATGCAAGCAGCAAGCTATCGCTCCGCCTGGATGCAAAATTTGTAAAGGTAGATGACCTGAGGAACCTGATAGTAGGGCAAGGCAGAACGGGTGGCCGCATACTCCTGAGCGATGTAGCAACTGTTACCGATGCGCAAACAGAAGTAAGCACCATCAACAGGATAAACGGTAAGCCAGGTATAGGTATAGAGATTGTAAAGCAATCGGACGCAAACGCCGTAGGCGTGAGTGACCTGACCAAAGCTAAGCTGGAAGAATTGAAAAAAATGTATGCTGATAAGGGCCTCAACTTTACCATAGCTATTGACCAGTCGGTATATACCCTGGCTTCGGCAGATGCGGTAATGCACGACTTATTCCTGGCAGTATTGATTGTGGCAGGTGTGATGTTGTTGTTTCTGCATAGCATACGCAGTTCCATGTTTGTGTTGGTGGCACTGCCTTCGGCTATGATACCAACCTTTGTACTGATGTATGTGTTCGGCTTCTCGCTGAACCTGATGACGCTAATGGCGCTGTCGCTGGTGGTGGGTATCCTGGTGGATGACAGCATAGTGGTACTGGAAAATATATTCAGGCACATGGAGATGGGCAAGGATAAGCTGAAGGCATCCATAGAAGGCCGTGCCGAGATCGGCTTTACGGCTATAGCCATCACGCTGGTGGACGTTGTGGTATTCGTGCCGATGTCTGTAAGTGGTGGTATGATCGGAAATATCTTGCGCGAGTTCTCCCTTGTGGTAGTATTCTCTACCCTTATGAGCTTGTTTGTATCATTTACTATTACCCCATTATTAGCTTCCCGTTTTGCCAAGTTGGAGCACTTGTCAAAAGATACACTTCGTGGCCGTTTCTTCCTTGGTTTCGAAGCTATGCTGGATAGGTTGAAAGACTTTTATGGCAAAACATTGCGCTTTGCATTGGGGCATAAAAAGTATGTAATCCTTATTGTACTGCTTCTTTTTGTGGGTGCTTTCTCATTGATACCTGCAGGTTTCATTGGTACAGGATTTGTGAAAGAGGGCGACCGTGGTGAGTTGATTATTGCCTTGGAAATGGCACCCGAGACACCTATCTACCAGATGAATCAGGCAACGCTGAAAGCAGAGCAGATAGTAATGGCTAACAAGGATGTGGTAAAAGTGTTTGCCAACGTAGGTACCCAATCGGGTAATTCGCTTATTGGTAATACATCAAACTCTAACCTGGCAGAACTTGCGGTAACGCTTACCGATAAAAACGAACGCAATTTTACCAGCAATGATTTTGGTGCGGAAATGCGCGATAAAATATCCAAGATACCTGGCTTGAAGGTGACGATAAAACCTACTACGCTTACCGGAAACGCAGAAGCACAGGTGCAGATAGCCGTGAAAGGTGTGGATATGGAAAAAATAAAAATCGCTGCAAAACAAGTGCGCGATGTGGTGGCAAAAACCCCGGGTACAGACTATATAGAGTATAGCACCAAGAGTCCTAAGAATGAGATAGACATATCGCTGGACAGGGACAAAATGGCTATGGTAGGTCTTTCGGTACCGGAGGTTGGTAATGCTATACAGCTTGCTTTCCGTGGTAATGACCAGGCCAAGTTTACCGATAGGGGAGAGGAGTACACCATCAATATCGAAGCAGATAAATTTGACAAGCGTGATATAGAAAGTGTGCGAAATATCAATATCAGGAACAACCGTGGAGCCAATATACGCCTGGCAGAAATCGCGGACATCAACCAGAAAACAGGGCAGAGTGTATTGGAAAGGAGCGACCGGCTAAACAGTATAAAAATACTTGCATTCACTGCAGGCCGCCCATCGGGTACGGTAGTTGCAGATATACAGAAAGGAATGGAGAACGTGAAGCTGCCTGATGGCGTTATTGTTAGTTACCTGGGTGAGGCAGAGCGCCAGAAGGACGCCTTCGGCAGTTTGGGTATAGCTATGGCTATCGGTTTCTTGCTGGTGTACCTTATCATGGTAGCATTATACGAAAGTGCGGTGTATCCGTTTGTGGTGATGTTCTCCATTCCTGTAGCGCTTATAGGTGCATTGTTGGCACTAGCGCTGGCTATGGATGTGCTTTCCATATTTGCAATCGTGGGTCTTATAATGCTCATGGGGCTTGTGGCCAAAAACGGTATTCTGATTGTCGACTTTGCCAATCACCTGAAGTCGGAGGGGTATAACCTTGTAGATGCATTGGTGGAAGCAGGCAGGGAGCGTTTGAGGCCGATTTTGATGACTACCATCGCCATGATATTCGGTATGTTGCCTATAGCCTTCTCTACAGGTGCCGGTGCCGAGGTAAAAAGCGGTATGGCGTTCGTAATTATCGGAGGATTAACGAGTTCCTTGTTATTAACCCTTATACTTGTACCCACAATGTACTTTATAGTTGATGCTATAAAAGAAAGAGTGGCAAGGTTAGTAGCAAGAAGGAAAAAAGATATAACAATAGCCCCTGAGGCGTAAGTCTTTGTTTTGGTTAAATATAGTCCCGCTTTTCAGTAATGAAAGCGGGATTTTTTTATGGTAGTACCCACCATTTGTTATCAAAGCTATCGTGCTGTGCTGCCAGGTTTACATCCTCTTTTATAAATGGTTTGCTGCCTCTTCCATTTACCGTAACATAGCCTTCGGCATATACTTCGGTGTTTCTGAAGCCACGCTGGCTATATATTTTTGCGAGGTGATGCGCAAACTGCAGTATCATATCCGCTTGTGTGCTCATCTGCTTTTCCTGTTGCTGTGTCAGGTAGTCTCTGTTGCGCACGGTTGCTATATTCCCTGTTGCTCCATCCCTTATATGAAATGTAACATCCCCTGCTTTCTCCATCAGCATTACTCGCCACGAAAAGCGGTAGCCCTGCTCTGTGCGAAACAGATTTCCCGGATATAACAGGTAGCGGATAGGAAGCAGCAATTGTATGGTAAAGTGCACTAGTAAAATGAACCTGATAATGCTGTAAGAATGAAAATCATCCTGAGCGGAAGCTCTGTAAAAACGGTGTAATATCCTTTCGTGGAATGAAGCAGGCATGAATATACTTGCACATACCATCATCACAAAAGGGAATACACCTATGGCGGGGAAAAGTATTGCCGTAAATACATGGAATACGACTACTACGGCATAGGCATACCATACGGTCCTCTTGTTGAAGAGAAAGAATGCGATAAGGCAATCGAACAGCATACCTGTCCAGCTAAAAAAGTATGCTGTTACTTTCAGGTTGAGCAAAGGCCCGATAAGCGGCAACTCATTTTTATCAGGCAGCCATATACGCAGGGGTAATGCGTGCAGCAGCCAGTCGCTGTTTATTTTGGCAATGCCCGCAAAAAAATAGACGATGGCCATCTGAAACTGTAATGCAAAAATCATCCAGCGTGGTACTGCATTGGTATATTTTGCCAAGCCAAACCTAACATCCAATGAGGCAAAGCGGTGTGCAGGAAGCATGCAAAGGAGAAAGGAAATGATGCTTATAAAATAGTAGTGGTTCAGGTAGGTAGTTTTATCTATCAGCTCTACATAGGTAAAAAGCAGGAAGAACGAGATGGCAGCAAAGCGGTATACGAGGCCGAGCGCAATACAAATAGCGCATATCAATAAGCTGGCAAATACAAGATACATGCCGTTGCCTTGCAAGGGTTTTACCCAATCAAATCCGTAGTAGGTAAAAAAGAAAGATGGCCGTATATATAACTGTTCTATCCAGCCATTGTGCCAGAACCTGATAGTAGCCAGTGCCATCATTATACCAAAGGCTATCCTGAACACCGCCAGTGGTGCTATGGATGCCTGTTGATTAAGATAGGACGTGATACGGTTTTTCAAATACAGTCAGATATTTAGTTCATGCACGTGATTGCCTGCCATTGGAGCAAAGCTAACTGTAAAGGGTCAGAACACAGATATCATCCAGCTATGAGGTTAGTCACCATCATTGTCTGTATAGTTAATAGTAACGCCTATGGCAGAAGCCATATCTACTTTGATCAATACAGTGAGTTTTTTCAGTTCCAGGAAAAGGGTTTCCATTTTAGGTTTTTCGTTGATAAGGGCAGATTTGAAATCTCCTGATATTGCTTGTGAGGCCGCAATGGCTTTATCGAACTGATTGGTTATTTCTTCATTTAACGGCCTCTCCTGGTATAGGGCTTCTTTTACTTTCGGGTAGTCGTCAAATCCTATTCCTGATCCACCGGTAAACAGGTTTTTGTTCGCTTCCAGGTTGGCAATAAGCAGCTCCTTCGCATTGTTGGCATATAACCCCTCCAGCTTATCGGGATACAGGTTGCCGGATGAGATAAGGCCAATATAGCCCAGTGCATTGCCCACCCTTTCTCTGCGGGTTCTTTCGGTGGCTTGTGCCCAGGCATTATTCAGTATACTGATAGAGCTGCCTGCATCCAGAGCAGTAGCTGCAATAAAGCCGGCAGAGCCGCCATTGGTCCATGCATCGTAAGCTGTGGTAATGTTGCTGCTTATATCGGTAGTTACATCCAGCAGGTATTTGCGGGCATTGCTGTTTGTGGTAAAGAAGTTTACAGTTGCGCTTTCGTCCTTGCTGTACAATAGAAAATCAATAGCTGCAAATCCCTTTGCTGCCAGATTACCAGCTGCGCCAAGTGTGTAGGTACCGCTAACTATATTGGCGGCAATTTTATTGGTATCGCAAGGGAAGGTATTGAGCGAATAAGATTGTGATTCTGCTGCGCCAAAATCGTAGGTCTCTATTCCTTGCCATGCTGTATACGCTGAGTTGAATGCTACTTTCAGAGTTTGAAGTTTGGCAATATCGGGGGCATCATTAAAAGATACTACAGCATCTTTTAATGATGTTGCCCGATCATGAGAAAGTTTATATGCAGGAGCTATTACATTATTGCCAATGTTCTGAAGCAATGGGCCACGGTCGTATTCACTCTCCTTCTTCTCGCAGGAAGAGATCATTAAGATAAAACCCAGAACCGGTAAAAGTGAATACTTCATTGTCAATATTGTTTAGCTTCTTGTATTTTGAAAAGAAATACTACAGTTGGTCTTTCACGCTGTTAAGTCCGTAGATAGAGCTCAGTGTGTTTTTTGCTGTGTTCAGGTCATTCAATGTTACATTGTAGTTATTGGTGCCCAATGTGTTCAATACATTGGTTATCTCTGTGTCAGTTATTTTCTTGGCCGGGTTGTAGCGCAAAGCGCGCACAAGGCCTACTGCTTCTGACATGGTGTGGCAGCGTGTGCCATCTGTGCCAAATCCTTTTATGGCTTCGTTGATATAATGTATCGCAGTTCCTGCTATGCCTTTTTCCAGATTTTCACGGATAATAGCTACTTGCTTTGTTACTTCTTCGTTGTCTTCGTTATTTAATGCAGCACGGCCTTTCAGGTAGGCATTCATAGCGGCAGTATTATTGCCCAGCAGTGAATCGCGGTCATTGCCATATTTACCCAAATGGCGTATGCCTGTTTTGTTGCTTGGGTAGTCTTTGGGTACACCAAAGTATCCGAATGCTTCATCCCATGAGTGTTGGCGAACAGACTTTGCTAAAGAGCTTCCTATTTTTGCATCATCCAGATATACTGCTGTTATCTGGTAGTACACAAGCGCACCAAGTATGCTCTTTTGAATCCATTCATTGTGTTCTGCACCATTGCCATCCAGCAAAAAGCCACCAACTACACCGGCATTGCCTTGGCTACCGGCCGCTGATGCCTGACTGGCCAATGCTAAATCATCCATGTAACCTTCAATTACTGCCTGCTCTGTAACAAAGGTTTTATCCTTTAGCTGTTTGCCAGAAGTGTTAAGTGCAGCAGCAGTAAATGGGCTATTGGTATTGCTATACAGATCTTTCAATTTTTGAGCAGACACCTGTGTTCCTATGGTACGCCCTTTTTTCATCTCATTTATCAATTCTGTAAGCATATCCAGGCGGGCTGTCTGTCCGCTATAGTCTACACTGTCAAAATTGTAAGAGGTAGGTACGTCATACGATTTAGTGTTGTCGTCCTTTTTGCAGGAGTTAAGGCCAAGCACTACTATCGAAAACAAGGCAATAATGAGGTATTCTTTTTTCATTTCTTATTTGGATTGATTCTAATTAGGCTGCAAACATAATCAGCAAAGCCAATAATCAAAATGCGCTCGGGTAAAATATTTGCATTTTATAAAATAAATAATTTTATATGTGTTTAAATGTATCCGGCTTCAAACAGTAGTATTTAGGATAGCTTTTGATGAATGAATAGTACATTATGCTTTGGGTAAATTGATTTCGGTTTAAAAGTTGTTGAAGAAATAATGCTATGCGAACAAACAGTTCTTAAATTCGTTACTCATCTTTTTAAGTTAAATTCAGTATGAATATTGTTATTCCAATGGCTGGCTGGGGTACACGTTTACGCCCCCACTCACTTACTATCCCGAAACCAATGTTGCCGATTGCCGGTAAGCCTATTGTACAACGCCTGGTAGAAGACCTGATAAAAACATGTCCTGAAAAGGTAGAGAACATAGTATTTATTATTCGCCAGGACTTTGGAAAAGCTATAGAGGAAAAGCTAAAATCGCTGACAGATATATTGGGCGTGCCTTGCCACATACGCTATCAGGATGTGCCGGATGGTACTGCACATGCAGTGCTTTGCGCTTCAGAATTTTTGAAAGGAAAGGTAATTGTAGCTTTTGCTGATACGCTTTTCCGTTTCGATAAGCAGCTGGACACTAATAAGGAAGGAATTATCTGGGTGCAGAAAGTGGCAGACCCATCGGCTTTTGGCGTGGTAAAGATAAATGCAGAGAATACTATAACTGACTTTATAGAGAAGCCAAAAGAGTTTGTAAGCGATCTGGCTATCATAGGTATCTACTATTTTAAAGATGGTGAGAATCTGCGTAGCGAAATGCAATACCTGGTGGATAATGATATACGCGAAAAAGGCGAGTACCAATTGACCAATGCCCTGGAAAATATGAAAGGCAAAGGATTAAAATTTGTACCGGGTGAGGTGAGCGAATGGCTGGACTGTGGCAATAAAAATGCTACTGTAGATACCAACCAACGATACCTGAACTTCCTGAATGGAGAAAGCCTGGTAAGCAGCAGCGCAGTGCTGGAAAATACGGTGGTAATACAACCATCGTTTATAGACGAGGGCGTTAAAATATCTAACAGTGTAATAGGTCCGCATGTTTCTATAGGTAAGAATACCGTTATAGATAACTGTATCGTGAAAAACACTATTGTTCAGTCCAATACTTCGCTAAAAAATAAGTTAATTCACAACAGCATGGTAGGCAATAACGTTACATTGCAGGGTGCATTTGAGGATTTGAGCTTCGGCGATTATACCACTGCCTCTTAGGAAAAGAGTATTAACTATACTGATAATTGATGAAAAATATCTTAGCGCTACTTATACCTGTCTTGTTCGTTGCTGCATCGTGCAAGTCTGCCAAACCTGCTGCCGGTGCAGCAGACTCAGGCAAATTGCAACCCCTGTCTAAGGTAGAGCGGGCGGACCAGAAAAAGGCTGAAAAGACTTTTCTGGATGCCGTGAAAGCAAAATTGATAGAGGATAATGGAGAGGCGCTAAAGCTTTTTCAGGAAGTGGTAGGGCTGGACCCCAATAATGCAGCGGCACACTACGAACTGGCTAACCTTTACCTGCGTTCAGGTTTGGTAGAGCCTGCCAGAGAGGCGGCTAAGAAAGCTATGGCCCTGGACCCGCGCAATAAGTGGTATGTGTCTATGTACACAGATATACTGGTGCGCACAGACCCGAAGGAGGCAGTGAAAACACTGGAGGCTGCTTTGAAGCAATTTCCGAATGAATCTGACTTTTATACGAATCTGGCATACTTGTACCTGCAGATGAAAAATCCTACAGAGGCTTTGCGTGTATATGATCAGTACGAAAAGGTATTTGGTATAGACGAGGGCATTGTAAACCAAAAGAAGAATATCTACCTGCAGACCAATCAATTTGATAAGGCGATAGCAGAGTTGAAGAAACTGGAAGACCTGTACCCGAACGAGCCGGAAGTAATGATGATGCGTGCGGAACTATTTACAGCTAATAACATGCCAGCCAAGGCCAATGAGGTATATAAAGACATACTAAAAATAGACCCGGACAATGCACAGGCGCTTTTGGGTGTGGCGGATTTCAGCAGTAAAAGCGGGGATACAACCGTGCGTAAGGAAAACGTAAGAAAGATATTTGCAAATCCGAATATTGGCGTAGAGGCAAAAGTGAAAATCCTGTTCCCTTACCTGCAATACTTTGATGCCAAAGAGTCTAATAAAACAGAAGCGCTTGAGCTTTCTGATATCCTGGTGAAAACACATCCTTCGGATGCTATGTCTTACTCCATTCGAGGCGATGTGCTGAACTATTCCGACAAAACGGATGAGGCTATTGTGGCGTACAATAAATCGCTGGAGTACAAGAAGGATGTATTTGCGGTATGGCAGCAGCTATTCTTTTTATATAACCAAAAGCAGCAGTGGGATACGCTGTTGAGGTTGACCACGGATGCACAGGAATTGTACCCGAATCAGGCGATGGTATATTTGTTCAAGGGTATTTCGGAGAATCAGCTGAAGAAGTATGACCTGGCCTTGAAATCTTACTCGAAAGGCGCAAAAATGACTGCTTCTGACCCAAAGATGAAAGCACAGTTCCTATCCAATATGGGCGATGTATACCACACACAAAAGAAATATGAGGAGTCGGATAGCCTGTACACGGATGCCTTGAAGTATGATCCGGACAATGCTACGGTGCTGAACAATTTCAGCTACTACCTTTCGCTAAGAAAGAAAGACCTGGACCACGCCAAGCAGATGAGCTCGTATGCCAATACACTGGTGCCAAACAACGATTCTTACCTGGACACCTATGCATGGATTTTGTTCCAGCTGCAGGATTACAAAGCTGCCAAGGAATTTCAGGAGAAAGCCATGAAGAGCGGCGGTGACAAGAGTGGTACCATACTGGAGCACTATGGCGATATACTATCCAAAATGGGCGACAAAGAAAACGCCCTGGATTACTGGAAAAAAGCCAAGGCGCTTGGTGTGGATTCGCCAACTTTGCAGCGCAAGATTGACGAAGGAAAGTATATAGAATAAGGAATCTTAATTTCGCATAGATTTACAGCGTAGAATATTATAACAGCCGATGTGCGGAATAGCAGGTTTTTTTTCAGCAAAACATAAGTTTACAGAGGGTGATTTACATGCTATGACTACATGTCTGGCACACCGCGGGCCCGATGCTGCAGGGTATTATACCAATCTGTCAGGCTCTTTGGGCTTCGGGCACAGGCGGTTAAGTATCCTGGACCTGAGCACTGCGGCAAATCAGCCCATGACTTCGCACAACGGCAGGTATATCATTGCATTTAATGGCGAGGTATATAACTTTCAGGAGATAGCTGCCAAGCTCAATATTATTACCAAAACTACTTCTGATACAGAGGTGATACTGGAGGCTTTTTTGCTAAAGGGGGTAGAGGCTGTTCAGTTGTTCAATGGCATGTTTGCCATAGCTATATACGATACACTACAGGATGAATTGTATTTGTTCCGCGACAGGCTGGGTGTAAAGCCTATCTATTACTATTTCAAGGATGGCGTATTTGCATTTGCCTCTGAACTAAAGGCATTACTCAGTTCTGATTATATCAAGGGCAATATCGAGGTAAATAAGGCGGTAATACCTACCTACCTTAATGTTGGGTATGTGCCTGAACCCCATACCATTTATACCCATATATATCGCCAGCCTGCGGGTAGCGTGGCTACGGTTATCAATGGTGAAATGACCATTAAGAATTATTGGACGCCCGAGGAGAAAATTAAACCTGCCGTAGTCTCTGATTTTGCGGGAGCAAAAAAAGAACTGAAAAGCCTGCTGGAAACATCGGTAAAGTACCGCATGATAAGCGATGTGCCTTTTGGTACATTCCTGAGTGGCGGCATAGATTCCAGTACGGTAACAGCCATAGCGCAAAAAGTATCGGAAAAACCGGTGAAGACTTTCTCTATCGGCTTTAAAGAAGCAACACACAATGAGTCTGAGTTTGCGAGGGATGTAGCCAATAAGCTGGGTACACAGCATACAGAGTTTATAGTAAGTGAAACAGATGCGCTGGCACTGATAGATAGGATGCTGACGGCCTATGACGAGCCATATACGGACTCCAGTGCTATACCAACCATGCTGGTAAGCAAGTTGGCAAGGCAGCATGTAACCATGGTGCTGACAGGTGATGGCGGTGATGAGTTGTTTCATGGCTATGGTGCATACACATGGGCTAAGCGATTGGATAAGGGATTGGTAAAGGGTTTGCGCAAGCCACTGGCTTTTGCCTTATCTATGATGGGTGAGCGGTTCAAGCGTGGGTCGGAGGTGATCAATTACGCAGATGAAGCGCGTATCAAGAGTCATATATTTTCGCAGGAGCAGTACCTGTTCAGCACGAGGGAACTGGATGCATTACTGGTGCCATCATTTACCAGGAGCATATTGCTGGAGGAGACTTTCCATGGGCTTGAACGCAAGCTGAGCGCTGCGGAGGAACAAGCATTGTTTGATATAAAATACTACCTGAAGGATGACCTGCTGGTAAAGGTAGATAAGGCCAGCATGCAGTTTTCGCTGGAGGCACGTTCTCCTTTCCTTGACTACAGGATAGTAGAATTTGCGTTGAACCTGGATGAAAAACTAAAGATACACAACGGCACGGCTAAATACCTGCTGAAAGAAGTGCTGTACGATTACCTGCCGCGCGAAACCTTTAACAGACCTAAGTGGGGCTTCTCTATACCATTGGGTAAATGGCTGAAAAATGAGCTGAATTACCTGCTGAAAGACTACCTCAATAAAGATGTGATAGAGCAATGTGGTGTAGTGCAATTTGAAGCAGTGGAAACATTGCTGAATCGTTTCTATGCAGGAGAAAACTACCTGTACAACCGCCTGTGGGCACTGGTAGTGCTGCACAAATGGATAAAGGAAGTGAAAATATAATCTACCTTTAGCTTAAGCCAGGATATGTATTACCTCAAAAGCTTCTGCAAAAGTAGCACCTGCCTGTGTGCCGCGCATTTGCGCCCATCCCCTTACAAAAGGTTCGTTCATGTAGTTGCGGTGTGCCTGTGACTTGTATTCGGCCAAGGCCTCAGCTTTGCGTATAATGTGCTTTTCTTCCAGCCTGATATGGGCGTTGGAGGTGAATTTCAGGTTGTTCCACGGCAGCTCATAGCCCATCACGTTTACATGCTTGAAAGCCCTGATGCCCTCTGCCGATATGGTTTGGTGGTCCTGGTGCACATCATCTGTATTGGGTAATAATACCAAGTCGGGCTTTATGGTTTTATTGAGCTTAACCAGATCTTCCAGTATATTCTGGCGAACAGAAGGAAAGTAGCGCACATCGTAGTCGAACAAGTGCAGGTTTTCTTTGGCTATACCCAGCACGGCCGTGGCTGCCTTTACTTCATGTTCCAGCGTGCGTGGGTCCAAGTGTGCGGGTAGTGAGCGGGTACACATAGAAAAAGCCGCATAGTACACTTCTGCGCCTTGCTCCAATAGCTTTACTATGGTGCCACCACAGCCCAGCTCACCATCATCCGTGTGTGGCGCCAGTACCAAGATTTTCTTAGCGTTTATCATCTACTTCTTTTTAGCTGTTGGTGCGGCCGGTGCTGTGTTTTTGCTCTTTTGCACTTCCTGATAGATGAACCAGCCGAATATGCCCAGCACAAATGCAAACAGGATAACAGAACCGGCATAAGATACCTTCATGCCTGCAAAGTAAGGGCGTGGCTCAAATTTGAATTCTATGTTGTGTTTGCCTGCCGGAACCGACATAGCGCGCAGTACATAATCCCCACGGAAGTAGTCTGTTTTCTTGCCATCAAGATATGCATTCCATCCTTTGTCGTAGTACACCTCAGAGAACACGATAACACCATCTGCGGAGCTGTTGCTTTCGTAAGTCAGCCTATTTGGCGAGAACAATGTAAGCGCAACCGTAGCCAAAGAATCGAATGTGGCAGGAGCTTTTACCAGACTGCTGTATCGCTGGTCTACGAATAGGGTCTGCTTAGGGTCAAAGTTGTCGAGCGACTTCATTTCCTCATCAGCATTTTTTACCAGCTGCACCTGCGGCACAAACCATGCATTGCCTGCGGCATTCGGGTTGCGCTGCGCTATCGGCTCCTTGGTTTGCGGATTGGTGCCAATGAACGAGCGTGTATTCAACATGTTGAATACGCTCATGTTACCCTTGGATAACTGATTTTCTATCAGGTCCTGGTACTTGATAAGCTTAACCGCATGGTAACCGCCCACGTGCTTGTGGTAGTAGGACGTTAAGGCATCGTTGTAGGCATCGCGCGTGGTGTTGTACACGCGGAAGTTAGGATCAGTATCTTTCAGTATTTCCAGGTCGGCAGCGTTTGGCTGGTAGTTACCTGTTTTGTATTGCTCGGCATCTACGAAGCTTTCATCGTTCAGGTATCTTTTGCCAACAGACCATGAGTCTATCAATACCAGGGCAGATACAGAAACCAACAGGATAGTCCTGGATAATTTTTGCTGAATAAAGAACCACAGCAAGCCGAAGGCTGCAGCTATGAAGAAAAGAGAACGAAATGCATCGGAGCGCAATAGGGAAGCCCTATCTTTTTTGATAGCGGCCATCATCCAGTCTGGGAAAGACTCTGCGTATTGCGCATCGCCCGGGCTGCTGAAGCTGAAAGTGCTGGCACCTATGATACCAACTACTGCTACAATACCTGCGGTGATACCACCTGCAATTTTTAATTTTTTAAGCAACTCATCTTTGGTGAAGGTTCCATTCAATATTTCCTGCAAGCCAAGTGCTGCCATTACCGGAACACATAGCTGTGCTATGGCCAGTGCCATAGTTGGTGTACGGAATTTATTGAAGAACGGAAGTGCATTGAAAAGCAACTTGAAGAATGGTGTATTGTGACCAAAGCCAAGCAGTACCGATAGAATACATACTGCTGCTATCCACCATTTGATATTGGACCTTACCACAAAGAAGGAAAGGATGAACAGGAACATGGCCGCTGCTCCAAAATAGATAGGGCCGGAGGTAAATGGCTGATTGCCCCAGTATAGCGGCAGGCGCGCTATGTATTGCTGTGCCTGATTGGCCGGTACACCATTTTGTGTAAGCGCTTCGTAGGTAGCGGAGCTTTCGGTAAGGCTTCCACCGCTTGCTCCACCCTTCATGTCGGGTATCAGGAAGGTGAAGAACTCCATATCTGTAAGGCCGTAGCTCCAGCGCGTAGCATATTCAAAGTCCAGTCCGCCATTGGTATCGGCTTTCTTTTGGGTAAGTTCGCTGCCACCACCACGTATGGTTTCTTTGCCATACTCCTGTGTATTCCATAGTGCTGCAAAGTTTGGCAATACGGCTATGACAGCTGCAAGTATAAGTCCTGCGCTTGCTTTAGCAAAGTGTGCTATCCTTTTCTCCAAAATGCTTGTTATAGCATAATAGATGCCTAGCATGCCTGATATGATAATGGTATAGTAGGTTATCTGCAGGTGGTTGCTGTCTATCTGCATAGCGAGCGCAAAAGCAAAAACCGCTACGCCCAGCAATATATTGCGACTATACGCCAGAACTATACCGCCCAGCACCGGTGCTATCAGGCTCATGGCCTGTATCTTGGTGTTGTGGCCCGCTTCCAGTGAGGTGAGCGTAAACGAGGACAAGCCATAGGCCAGTGCCCCTGCAATGCTGACCCAGGAACTGGCACCAAGGCAGAGCAGGAAAATGTATGCACCTGCAAACATCATGAATATATACAAGCTAGAGTCCGGGAATATAGCATGGAAAGCATGCGTAAAAGGATACACCCAGTTACCCGGATAGGTAAGCGAAATCTGCGTGGCGGGCATACCCGAAAACATTCTGCTGGTCCAAAGGGCCGGATCATCAGGGTGTGCTGCGTTCCAGTCTTTTATCTCCTTGCTCATGGCATTGAACTGCACTATATCACCCTGGTTAAGGGTTTGCCCCTGATAGTAGGGAAGGAAATAAGCCATAGTAACAGCTGCAAAAACCGCAATGGCAATCAGGTGAGGTTTGATTTTCTCGAACATGGATGTTTTTTGATACGGGCGAAAATAGCAGGAAATAATTAAGTCTGTTTATACCCTGAACTTCATAATACAAGCATTAACCTTTCATTTTATCATCTTTGCGGCGTTTTTTGAATAATTTCTAAACTTGCAGCGCAAAGTTTAAATGCGCATATTCAATTCATGGATGTAAAAAAGCCTCATGTATTATATCTGTCTTACGATGGTATGACAGACCCTTTGGGGCGTTCGCAGGTGCTATCCTACCTGCTTGGCTTGAGTGATAAGGGTGTCAGGTACACACTTATCAGCTTTGAGAAGGAAGGTCGGTTTGAAAAAGGAAAGAAAGAAATAGAGCAGCTGTGCGCCTCGCACAACATCCAATGGATACCGCTGCCCTATACTAAAAGCCCACCCATACTTTCTACCCTGTATGATGTGTGGAAACTGAGGGGTATAGTAAAGAAGCTATATAATGAGAATAGGTTTGACATAGTGCATTGCCGTAGCTATATCACCTCTCTGGTAGGTGTCTGGATGAAGGAGCAGTATGGGGTAAAATATATTTTTGATATGCGCGGCTTTTATGCGGATGAGCGTGCCGATGGTGGCCTGTGGCCAAAGGAGCATGCTATATATGGTATGGTGTACCGGTTTTTCAAAAAGCAGGAGAAACGTTTTCTGAATGCTGCGGACTATACTATTAGTTTGACGGAGGCAGGTAAAAATATCATACAATCGTGGAAAGAACTGGCCCATCAGCCGGTGCCAATACAGGTAATACCCTGCTGTGCCGACCTGGACCTTTTTAACCATAATAATATAGATGCACAGCGGGTGGCGGAACTGTGCACCAAATTTGGCATTGCGGAATCTGATTTTGTTATCTCCTATCTGGGTAGCATAGGTACCTGGTATATGCTGCCCGAGATGCTGGATTTCTTTAAGGTATTGCTGAGGTACAAGCCCGAATCGAAGTTTCTGTTTATCACTAATGAAGGGCCGGAAAATATACTGCCACTGGCAGCGGAGCGTGGTATAGCGCAGGACAGGTTTATCATAAACCCGGCATCGCATAAAGATGTGCCTAACTATCTTGGATTGTCGCAGGTTTCTATATTCTTTATTAAGCCTGTGTTCTCCAAAAAGGCATCATCGCCTACCAAGCAGGGCGAGATAATGGGCATGGGTATGCCGCATATATGCAATGCGGGCGTGGGAGATGTGGATGATATAGTGAGCCGTACGCGCAGCGGTTATGTGGTGCAGCAGTTTACAGAGGCAGACTATACGCTGGCGGTTAAAAATCTGGATAAAGTACTGGCTATTTCGCCACAGGAGATAAGGGCAGGAGCGGAGGCTATATATTCGTTGGAAGACGGTGTAGAGCGCTATTATTCGGTATATAAAAAGCTGCTGGCATGAGTATGCGCGTAGCTTTTATAGTGCCTTACCCAATAGGCGAAGCGCCCAGCCAGAGGTTCCGCTTCGAGCAGTACTTCGGCATACTGAAGCAACAGGGTGTGGACTTTGATATATTTCCTTTTTTGAGCAATGCTACATGGCAGGTACTATATAAGCCTGGCCATTATATAGCCAAGGTGCTGGGCATTTTGGCGGGATTCCTGAAGCGGTTTTTACTATTGTTTCGGTTGGGTAAATACGATATGGTATTTATTCACCGGGAGGCTGCGCCTGTTGGCCCGCCTGTGTTTGAATGGGTAATAGCGAAGGTGCTGGGTAAGAAGATAATCTATGATTTTGACGATGCTATATGGTTGTCGAATACATCTGAGCATAACAAGATAGCTGCCGCCTTTAAGTGGCACGGCAAGGTAAGCGCTATATGCTCATGGGCATGGAAGTGCAGCTGTGGCAACGACTACCTGGCGAACTATGCCAGGCAGTATTGCAATAATGTGGTAGTGAACCCAACCACAATAGATACTGAGCACCTGCATAACCGCGTAAAGTACCAGGGCCAAGGCCCGCTGGTAATAGGATGGACGGGCACGCACTCTACCATCTCTTACCTGAACCAATTGCTGCCGGTGTTTGAGCAATTGGAAAAGGAGCATGACTTTAAGCTGTTAGTGATATCTAACCGGGAGCCGGACTTTAAGCTGAGAGGGTTGGAGTACCTCTCATGGAATAAAAGCACTGAGATAGACGACCTGCTGAAAATGGATGTAGGTATAATGCCGCTGGAAGATGACAAATGGGCAGCAGGCAAATGCGGCTTCAAGGCGTTGCAGTATATGTCGCTCGGCATACCTGCCATGGTGTCGCCTGTGGGGGTCAATACAAGAATAGTGGATGAAGGCATAAACGGCTACCTGTGCACCACCAATGCCGAATGGAGCGCTGCCTTGAAGGCTATACTGCAACAGCGCGAAGCACTGGCCGCTATGAGCGCTAATGCGCGCAAGAAAATAATTGATAACTACTCGGTGCTATCCAATACCCAAAACTTCCTTGGCCTCTTTAAAAAGGACTAAGCAAACTGAGGTATAGGGCGTGGCTTGTATTTGGCGGTAAGCTCTGCTATGGCCTGTATGTGGTCGGGGGTGGTGCCGCAGCATCCACCAACTATGTTTACCCAGCCTTCTTTCAAAAAGTCCTCTATCTGGTCGGCCATTATCTTAGGCGTTTCATCGTATTGGCCGAACTCGTTTGGCAAGCCCGCATTGGGGTATACACTTACCATAAACTCGGATTTTGCATCCAGTATCTGCAGGTAAGGGCGCATTAGCTTGGCTCCCAGCGCACAGTTGAGCCCTACGCTCAGCAATGGCTCGTGGGAAACAGAAACAAGGAAAGCCTCGGTGGTTTGTCCGGACAGCGTTCTGCCGCTGGCATCGGTGATAGTGCCGGATACCATGATGGGCAGGCGGCTGCCTTTTTCATCAAATACTTCTTCTATGGCAAACAAGGCTGCCTTGGCATTTAGTGTATCGAAGATGGTTTCTACCAGTATAATATCTACACCGCCATCTATAAGGGCGTGTACCTGCTCTTTGTAGGCTGTAACCAACTGGTCGAAATTAACAGCCCTGTAGCCGGGGTCATTAACATCGGGGGATAGGGAGGCGGTTCTGTTTGTAGGTCCCAGGGCACCTGCTACAAAGCGTGGCTTATCGGGCTGTAGGGCAGTGTACTTGTCTGCTGCCCTACGGGCTAGCTTAGCCGACTCGAAGTTGATGTCGTACACCAGATGCTCCAGCCTGTAGTCGGCCTGTGCTATGGTAGTACCACTAAATGTATTGGTCTCTACTATATCTGCTCCGGCAGCATAGTATTGCTCGTGTATTTCCTGTATTATTTCGGGGCGGGTGATGGAAAGCAGGTCGTTGTTGCCCTTTAGCGGGTGGGGGTGGCTTTCAAGGGCAGCATTGCGGAAGTCGGACTCCTCCAGATTATAACGCTGTATCATGGTGCCCATAGCCCCATCCAATACCAGAATGCGCTCTGCTGCAATGGTCCTGAGTAAATTTTCCTGATTTATCATGCCTGTCTCCTCTTTTTTTATTTAGTGGTGGTTATTCGGGAATTGGCCTGCAAATATACATTCATTCAAAATCTTTGTCATTTCATATTTACATTCGTAGCATAAATTATGAAAGTTACCGAACACTTAGCTTCTGCAAAGAATACCCTGTTTTCTATCGAAGTGCTTCCTCCGCAAAAGGGCAAGACGATTGATGATCTGTTGAAAGTAATAGAGCCATTGATGGAGTTTAAGCCGCCTTTTATAGATGTAACATACCACAGGGAGGAAATTATATATAAAAAGCGCGCTGATGGCCTGATAGAAGAGGTGCCACTGCGCAAGCGACCGGGTACGGTGGGTATATGTGCGGCTATAAAGGGCAGGTTCAATGTAGATACGGTGCCACATCTGGTTTGTGGTGGTTTTACACCGGAGGAAACGGAGGATGCGCTCTTTACGCTGTACTACCTGGGTATAAACAACCTGCTGCTGCTACAGGGCGACAATGAAGATAAGCACCAAACGAATAATGCCGGAAGCAAGCATGCGTACAAATACGCTTCGGACCTGGTGCTGCAGGTGTCGAATATGAACAAAGGTAGGTTCCTGCACGAAGAGACGGAGAATGAGATGAAAACCAACTTCTGCATAGGAGTGGCGGGGTACCCCGAGAAGCACTTTGAGGCGCCTAACCTGAACTCGGACCTGAAATGGCTGAAGCATAAAGTGGATATGGGTGCAGAGTATATTGTAACCCAGATGTTTTTCGACAATAAGAAATACTTTGAATTTGTAGATAAATGCAAAGCTGCAGGCATCAATGTGCCGATAATACCAGGGATAAAGCCGTTGGGCAGCAGCAAGCAACTGAACGTGCTGCCTAAGATGTTCCACATAGACATACCAGAGCAGCTGGTGGCAGAGGTGGAAAAATGCAAGGATGAAAAAGCAGTAAAGCAACTGGGTATAGAATGGGCGATAGCACAGTCCAAAGAGCTGAAGGCCGCCGGGGTGCCTTGCCTGCACTACTATACCATGAGCAGGAGCGAGGCTACTATAGAGATAGCCAAAGCCGTGTTTTAAGTTAAGAAATATAAAATGTACGGGTGGGCTATGAAGCCTTGCAACGCGGTGTACTTCTTTTTCGTTAATTAGCATTATGAGAAAATCTTTCTACAATCCGGCATGGTTTAAATTCCTGGCAATTGTATTTGGTATTGTGTTGTCTATTCAATCGTACTCACAGATTGTAAAGCCCGTAAAGTGGAGTTGGAAAGCAGAGAAGATTAAGGCAGGGGAGTATAATCTGGTGCTGACAGCCATGATAGATAAGAACTGGCACCTATTTGCCCAGGTTCAAGCTCCCAAGGGACCATTGCCTACTACGTTTGAATTTGAAAAGAACCAGAATATAACCCTTGTAGGAAATGTGACGGAGAAGGGCGATGTGGTAAAAGAGGGTAAGGATCCGGATTTTAAAACGCATGTGAAATATTTCGAAGGCAAAGCTGTATTTACACAACGCATAAAAGTTTTGAAGTCAACAAAAGTAAAGGGAATGCTTAGCTTTATGGCATGCAGTACCTCCTGCACAGCGCCCGAGGATATAGATTTTGAATTTAACGTTACACCTTAACCGATAGAATAATGAGAAAGCAATTAGTGATACTTGCAGTGACTAAATTGTTTGCTGTATTCATGCTGTTACTGTTTTCGGGCAGTTCGCAGGGGCAAATGGTAAAGCCTGTAAAATGGAGCTGGAAGGCAGAGAAAATAAAAGGGAATGAATACAACCTTGTAATAACAGCGGTGATAGAAAAAGACTGGCATACCTTTTCGCAGTTTATAGAGGAGGGAGGCCCTGTAGCTACGTCGTTTGTGTTTGAAAAAAATGCAGATGTGGTGTTTGAGGGCAAGGTAAGCGAGAAGGCAGATATTGTAAAGGAAGGCATAGATCCGGACTTTAAGACATTCGTAAAATCGTATGAAAGCAAGGCAATATTTACGCAAAAGGTAAAGGTGTTGAGGCCGACCAAAGTAAAAGGAGTACTGACTTTTATGGCATGCCATACGGTATGCATAGCGCCTGAGGATATCGACTTTGAGTTTGACCTGGTGCTGGAAAAAGGAGAAGCAATTCCTGTATTCCCTACGGATAATAGTATAGCTGCCAAACCAAATAACCCTGTAGCACAAGCTGCCACCGAATCGGATACCGTAACGGCTGCAATAGCTCCTGTGGTAAGTGGAGGCAGCGATAAATATGGTAAGCCATTGCAGGATTGTGGTATAGCGTCTACCGAAACAAAGGACCAGACGCTATGGCAGATAATGATACTAGGATTTCTGGGAGGACTGATAGCATTGCTTACGCCTTGTGTATTCCCGATGATACCGCTTACGGTTTCTTTCTTTACCAAGCGAAATGAGAACCCATCGCGCGGCAAAATAGAAGCCCTGCTATACGCATTCAGTATCGTATTTATTTACTTTTTGCTGGCAGTACCTTTCCTGCTGTTCAACATATCTCCCGATACGCTGAATGAGTTTTCTACGGGCGCTCCGCTCAATGTTTTCTTCTTCCTTATCTTTGTGGTATTTGCATTTTCTTTCTTTGGGTATTATGAGATTACCCTGCCAAGCTTTATTGCCAACAGTGCAGATTCTGCATCCAACACAGGAGGTATCATAGGTATATTTTTTATGGCGCTTACCCTGGCTATTGTATCATTTTCCTGCACAGGGCCTATCATCGGCTCATTGCTGGTGGGCTCGCTTACCAGTAGTGGTGGCAAGCTAAACCTTGTAGCAGGCATGACCTCATTTGGCTTTGCGCTTGCGCTGCCTTTCGGACTGTTTGCGTTTTTCCCGAGCCTGCTGAAGTCGCTGCCAAAAAGCGGCGGCTGGATGACTACTGTAAAAGTGGTATTGGGTTTTGTAGAGCTGATATTTGCCATTAAGTTTTTGAGCAATGCAGATATGGTTTCGCACTGGGGTATTTTGAAAAGGGAAGTATTCCTTGGTATATGGATGCTGCTGGGCATAGGATTGTTCCTGTACCTGATTGGCAAAATACATTTCCCGCACGACCATCCTACCAGGATGATCAATAAAACCAAGCTGGTGCTGGCGGGATTGTCCCTGGTATTTGTGGTGTATACTGCCACAGGATTATTTGGCCAGGATCTTTCTTTTTTCAGTGGTTTCCCACCGCCAAAGTTCTACTCGATATTGAAGCAGGACCTGAAACTGGAACCTATGCGCGACTACAATGCTGCCGTAGCCGAAGCCAAGCGCACAGGCAAGCCGCTGATGCTGGACTTTACGGGATGGGCATGTGTGAACTGCCGCAAAATGGAAGAGAACGTATGGACTGACCCGGAGGTATTTATGCGCCTGAAAGAAGAGTATGTAATAGTGAGCCTGTATGTAGACGATAAAGAAAAGCTGCCGGAAAACGAGCAATATGTGAGCGATTTCAGTCAGAAGAAAATAAAAACTATAGGCAACAAATGGAGCGACCTGCAAGCTAAGCACTTCAATAGCAATACGCAGCCGTATTATGTGCTGATAAGCCCTGAAGAAAAGCTGCTTACTACGCCCGTTGGCAATACACCGGATAAGAAAAAGTATATTGAGTTCCTTGACTGTGGTATTTCTGCAGCTAAGCAGGCTAAGGTGGTAAGCCTGTTAAACGCCAAGTAAAATTCATTTTTACACTACACTTTTTATTGCCCGTGAAAATGATTGGTACACTATATTAGCAGTAATGCTATTATTGATTTTCTTTGCAGCCAGATGAAAGAGAGTGGTAAGCCGAAAAAAACAGGGATAAAGAAAAGTGGGGATAGTCTTCCGTTCCAGAAATTCAGACCGAAGAAGGAACTGCCTAAGCCATTGATGGAGGCTGCTGCACGTGCATTAAAGAGCAGGTTCCACAGCGAAAAGGCTGAGGAGCTGCCAAGCAGAAAGCGCATAGATACGGCCCACAATGAAGTAAAGAAAGATGCGCAGCCATACTTCGAAAAACCAAGCACAGAAAACGAAGGCGCACGCCTGAACAAATACATGGCTCACTCTGGTGTAGCCTCGCGCAGGAAAGCCGATGAACTGATAAAAGAAGGCAAAGTAAGGGTAAATGGACTGGTAGTAACCGAAATGGGCTATAAGCTACAGCCGAATGATGTGGTGGAGTTTGCCGGTAAGAAGCTGAACCCTGAAAAGAAATTTTACATACTGCTGAATAAACCAAAAGACTATATAACCACTGTAAGCGATGAGCGCGACCGCAAAACGGTAATGGACCTGATAAAGGCGGCTTATGCTAAGATGCGTTCTTTTGAAACGCCGCGCATGTACCCTGTGGGCAGGCTGGACAGGAATACTACCGGTGTACTGCTGATAACGAATGATGGTGACCTGTCGCAAAAACTGACGCACCCAAGCTCTGAGATAAGGAAGATATACCACGTGTTTCTGGATAAGAAACTAAGGGATGACCACCGCGAAAAAATAGCCAGCCAGGGTGTAATGCTTGAAGACGGGCTGGCCGTAGTAGATGAAATAGCTTTCCCTAACCCGAAAACAAAGTCGGAGGTAGGTGTAGAGATACACAGCGGAAAGAACAGGATAGTGCGCAGGATATTTGAATCGCTGGGCTATGAGGTAGAGAAGCTGGACAGGGTGTTTTTTGCAGGCCTGACCAAGAAAGACCTGCCAAGGGGTAAGTGGAGATTCCTGACAGAAGAGGAGGTGCGTGGCCTGAAATACTTCCAGAAAGAAACTAAGGAGGAAAAGAAAAAGCCTGCAAGGTTGAAGAAGCCTATAGTGCGCAAGAAGCCTTAAAAATTTATCGGAACCCGATAACGGGTTATGCCAGTATACGCTCGGATTCCAGCCTTAGCTTTTGTTGTATCATGCTTGATAATACATCTATAGCTACGTGGTTCATGCCGCCCTGTGGAATGATAAGGTCTGCATAGCGCTTGGTAGGCTCTATGAACTGGTTGTGCATGGCTTTCACTACCTCGTACCTGTTCAGCACATCTTCTACCGTACGGCCACGCTCCAGCACATCGCGCTCTATGATGCGTATAAGCCTGTCGTCGGGCTCGGCATCCACAAATACCTTAATAGTGCATATATCGCGTATGCGGGCATCGGTAAACAGCAATATGCCCTCTACAATAACCACGTGGCGAGGTTCTATCCTTATTGTTTCTTTTTGCCTGGTACTGGTTTTGTAGTCGTATGTTGGTTCATCTACCCCTTGTCCTTTTTTTAGTGTCTGAATGTGCTGTAGCAATAAATCAAACTCTATGGAATCAGGATGGTCGAAGTTGATAAGCTGGCGTTCCTCCAGGGTCAGGTGGGCATTATCCTTGTAATAGGAATCCTGGCTGATAATAGTAACCTCGGAGCGGCTAAGCCTGTCCATAATGTTCCTTACCACCGTAGTTTTGCCACTACCCGAACCACCTGTAATTCCCAGAATCAGCATCTATAGATTTTTTACAAAATTAAGAAGCTGATTGGAATCGGATGGATAAATTATTTGATGTGGTTTGGAAAGGCTGACGGTGCTAAAAGAATGCGGGAGATAAAAAGATTTACCACCTTTTACTCTTCACAAAGTGGCGCTAACATTTTTTAAATACCTGCTATCTATATTGATAATCAGCATGGTTAGATGGTTAAGAATATTTCGCCGCCTTTTTTGCCAGAGTCGTGAGGGGATATGCGGTTAGCTTTATGGTCGGGTTTTAAAGCCCAGAAGCGTTCTTTGAGATTACAAATTTTCTTGCCTGAATCGCGGATTAGCGGATATTGAGTTAGAGCAGATTCATCCCGCTGGTTTGTTTATGATCATTTTCAGTTGCAGCTGCGGCTGATTTTTTTGCCAGAGCGTTTAACTATGGCTGCAAAAATCTTTCTTGCTGCACCAGAAAATAATTTCATAAACATTCCCATCAGATAAATCAGTTCCAACTCCTCAGCCGGAATACAAACGGGAATTTTGTCTTGTTCCCGGTTTTTGGGGACACAAACCGGGGGAATACATGACGGCGTGTGGGATAAAATACGGACAGAACTACCGCAAATGGGTACCGCAGATTTTAACAGTTTCAAAAAGGCTGAAAAAACGCGATTT
>DLGO01000068.1:74091-74792 GCA_002482725.1 Bacteroidetes bacterium UBA7692
ACCACCGCCACTTTTTTGGAGTTGCGGCTAAGCAAATACCGCAAAAGTTGCCCTCAAATTCACCGTTGTTTTAGTGGATGATAGCTTTGCCAGCAAAGGGTTTCAATAAAATAAAGTACCGCAAAAACCGGGGGCCCCCATGCTGAAAAGTGCAAATTCCGCCACTCACCGCCAACCACCGCCATTTTTTAGCAAGTGTGGAAGCAAAAAAGTGCCGCAGTAAGGTAGGTGCGTTTTGAAAGCAGTTTGCCGCGAGTGCAGCTCACAAGAACCACTTCGTTTATTCTTGCGCCAGCTAAATGGTCTTGCTTACGCGAGATGGTGGGTGAAGACACACCACCACGGCGGATGGGCGAAAAGCACCGCAAGTTTTCATATAGCATTGCCGCAAGCGGGTAGTGGGTTTTTACCGATGGTCGGGAAGGCAAATGGTATAGGTATATGGATTTTGTGAATGATTGGAGGTGTTCAATTTTACCGCAATGAGCAAGACGAAAAAGTACCGCAATATTTTTTTGCTCAAAAGTGGTAGTAAATGATTGATTGTGAATTTGGTTTGGCTGAATTTTTGCCGCAGGTAAATGATACAAAACAACCGAAAGGAATGGGTGTAAAACTACCGCAAGAATCGGAATAAAAGTACCGCAGCAAGAAGCGCTTAAAAGCAGATTGCCGCGAGTGCAGGTCACAAGAACCACTTC
>DLGO01000068.1:74818-77408 GCA_002482725.1 Bacteroidetes bacterium UBA7692
TGTGCCAAACAGCCGAAAAGTACCTCAAGTTTTAACCGATAGAGCTGGTTGGAGGATGGTGACACTAAATGACATTCAAAAAAGTTTTTATGTCATTTTTGGAATTAAAGCAAATGATTGATTATCAGTGTAAAAATGGTATGGGAGATTAAAAAATGACACTAAACGGCTGAAATAAAAGTTGGTGTCAGGATTGGTGTCAGGCTTTGGCTTTTCACCCAAAAAGCGAACAGGGTATTTGCCCAACTATATGTTGTAATTATATGAAAATGAATAATTTAGAACTACTAAAACAAAGAAAGAAATGGACAAAAAAGATAAGAGAGGGGCAAAAAAATGACCCTTCCGTGGTGAGCGGGGTCGGCACAAAATGGCTGATGTTTTGGCAATTAGTTTTTGTAAACAGTAAATGTGGCTGAGCACCTTGCGGGATTTGCCAATTCACCGGAGTTGTACACTACAGAGGGTTGTAGTACTATATTGTTGAAAGTGCAATTGATGGCGCCTCCGCTTACATTTAATGTTACAGTGCCGCTGCTGTTGTCGCTGCTCCAATCGGTAATGCTGGAATTGGTAACCAATGAAAAGCCCATGGTGGCATGAGTTGGGTCTTCATCGTTAAAGTCGGACTTAACCAGTGTATATGTTTTGGTAGAAGTAGGTAATGCTTCATTAAGTATTACTGAGCAGATATTGGTACTGGTAGTAGCATCTACTATATTGATAGAAGTGCTGTAATCGTTGAAGGTACAGGTACCTGTAACCGTATAGGTAGTAGAGGAAGAATTGTTGACCACAAGTGTAGCAGTACCATTGCCAACTTTTCCGTTTGGATCATTCTCACCGCCTTTTTTGCAGCTGCTTGTCATTACTACCAGTAGCATAAGAAGTGTGTACATGGCTGTTCTGTTTGTTTTCATAATTTACAAATTTGGAGCAAAGCTATTTCACCTGTAAAATCAAAATGAGATGATTATTATATATATTGTGACCAATAAGGGCCGCATAAATCCGAAACAAAAAGTATATTAATTATTAATTATCAGTTAGTTATAAGCCTAAAATTGTGACAGATTTATATGAATGACAACTTTGTCTATAAGATAATAAAAGCGCTACCTGATAAGGAAGTAAAAGCGCTGACCGCACGGTTGAAAAATGATAAGCGCGAGCGGCTGCTAAAACTGATGCGCGCCATAACTGCCGGAGATGACAGCCTGAGCAAGGCACAGTTGTACCAGAAAGTATTTGGTACTAAATATACAAAGGAGAAGGATTACCTGCTGCGCAACGAGTTGCGGCTGATGAAAATAGAACTTGAGGAGTACCTTTTTGAAACAGGGCTGAAACAGGAGCTGGAATACTATCAGGATTTTAAGCACAGGATGATAGGCATAAGGCTGTCGCACCTGGAGCTACCAAGCTACGCTGCGGACTACTTCGAAAGCGGATCGGAGTTTGCACGGAAAAACCTGCGGTATGAAGAGAGCATAGAGCTGGAGAACCTTGCTTTTTCGCACCGGTTTAAAACCACACAGCTGTCGCCGCAACTGCTGCCACAGATGGAGAAAAGCTATACCAACAGCCTGAATACACTGGAAGAGCTGATTGCCTTTCGAAAGTCTTACCTGGAATTTATGCAGGCACTATATGGCAGGATGTCTGCTACTGTAGCTCCTGAAAAACTAAGTACGCTACCTACCTTTGACCACCTGAACACACCTGCATCGCCACGGAGTGCGCAGTTCTATATACAGAAAGCGAAGGCATACAGTTCTTTTGAAGAAGAGGACTTTGAGAAACTGCTGGAAATAGCGCGGCAACTGCCTGCAGCAGAAAGGATACAGCATGAATACCTGTCGCTGCTGGGGCAATATGCTTCTATATTATCTATGAAAGGAAAGTTTGAAGAGGCGCATCCGATATTCCGTGAAGTGACGGAGGCGCCTAACTTTCACCGGTTTCGCGAGCGGGCACCATTTTATGTAAACTATGTGCGTAACACCATAAAGATAAAGCAGTACCAGACGGCATTGGATATCATTACCTCTATAGAAAATGAAGTGTCTGAGTCGATGCTGCACATTCACCTGCTGACGCTGAAAGCCAGCTGCTACATATACCTGAAAGACCTGAAGAACCTGAAGAATATTTTGCCTGCAAATTTTTCTGAGATAAAGGAAATCCACAGGAACTATTTCAAGCTGCTGTATGCCATTTACTTTTACCTGGAAGGTAATATGTCGATGGCGATACATGAACTGGAAAACCTGCTGAAAACAAAAGAGCTGAAAGGAGGTGAAAACCTGTACCAGCTTTCGGGCATGATGTTGAAGATATTTCGCCTGGTAGAGAAAAAGCCAAATGGTATAGATGCCGCCACCAGAAAGAAAATAGTGGCACTGCTCAATATGCCCGAACTGGATGCACAAGGCAGAAACATGGTGCCGTATATATGGCTGAATGACGAGTTTGGAGAATAGCAGCCATTTAACAAACCTCACACAACAATTAGCCTGAACCTTTGTTTTAATCGCATTTTATTAATGTATTTTCGCAGCGCTTTTCATATCCCACACGCTGTTTTTTT
>DLGO01000148.1 GCA_002482725.1 Bacteroidetes bacterium UBA7692
TGTTTTTTACACCATTTTGCAATTGTTAAAACCTGCGGTACCCAATTGCGGTATTTCCGTCGGTATTTTATTCCTATGCTATTGATGCTGTTCGCCATGTTGCGCAGCGCATGTCGAACTTCAGATAAAAAAGGTTCTCTGAACCTGTTTCTCCCGCCCTGTTTGGTGTCCCACCAAACAGAATGAATTAAAAATTCATGTTTGTATTCCGGCAGCTAAAATCAATGTCTTTAGTAATCAGATAATAATCCATGATGCAAAGAACGCTCTGCTGTTTTCAGCCAAATCATAATAATCAGCTTCAATCAACGGTACTAATATAAATCCGACCCTGCTCCGACTCTAGCAGAAAAGGCGGCAAAATGTATCAGAGCATTTAACCTGCTGATTTACAACTACCATGCAGGGCAATTAAAAATCGTTAATGCCTCTTTTTTCAACTATCAATAGGTGGTAAGGATTTTTACCACTAACGACAAACCCCAGCCTTAATTTTGCGCTAGAGGTGTTTGATAATATGCTTGCGCCGAACTATGTACGGGTAACCTTTACGGTTACCCTCTTCAGGCAGGGGTAAACCCTGCACCTGAAAACTCTGAATCTGATTCAGCCCAAATACAAACATCTTAATTTCTCTATTCCACCATTTTGACGGGCATATAAAAATACTACCTTGCCTGTACAATTGATTGAATCTTAGTAAAATGACAATAGGAGTTTTTAGCCGTGTAATGCTGTTGGGGTTTGTGCTGCTTGCGTCACATTCCTTATTCGCACAGCGCGCAGCAGACTCATTAACGATGGAACTGGAGCAGGTATGGCAACAAGCTCATTTCAACGGATTTTCTGTGGCTGTGGTCAACGAAAAGGGTATGCTGTATCAAAAAGGTTTTGGCGTGGCTGATATAGCCTCACAGAAAAAGTATACGCAAAAAACCATCCAGCCCATAGCCTCCGTTTCTAAAACATTGGTAGGCGTTGCGCTTATGAAGGCGCAGGAACTCGGCATGCTGAAGCTGGACGATCCCATAAACAAATACCTGCCATTCACGGTGGCTAATCCTTACTTCCCTGATGCGCCCATTAGCATCAGGCACCTGGCAAACCATACCTCGTCCATTGCGGATAACCAATACTACCTCACCAAAAACTATTACCTGACACCCGGGCAGGAAACAAAAGGAATGAGCATGGTTTTTGACGATACGCAGGTGTTTAATCCATACGATTCATTGGTGTCCCTGGAAGCATTTTTGCGCAACACGCTCGCTGCCAATGGCAAGTGGAATACTAAAGACGGATTTCTGCAGCACAAGCCCGGAGCGCTATACGAGTACTCCAATACTGCCACATCCCTAGCTGCATATATCGTACAGCGTGCCAGTGGCATGGATTTTAGTGACTTCACGCACAAGCATATCCTTGCACCTCTTGGCATGAAAGCCTCCGGCTGGCACTTCGGTGAGGTCAGGCTTTCAAATCATTCTACACTCTACGAAAATCCGAAAGCTCCCTTGCCGTTCTACACTACAGCCTCTTATCCCGATGGTGGATTTATCACTTCTGCGCATGACCTGGCTTTATTTCTCACAGAGCTTATAAAGGGGTACAATGGAAAAGCAAAGCTGCTATCGAAACAGGGCTACGAAGAACTCTTCAGGCCACAGCTTTCAGGCAATAATTTTACAAACAGGAACGACAGTAATCCATACAGCGAATCCTACAACGTTAGTATTTTCATGGGCTTCGGCTACACAGGCTACATAGGCCATACCGGAGGCGACCCTGGTGTGGTATCCATTATGTTCTTCAATCCCGAAACAAACATTGGCCGGCTCCTTATCCTCAACACTTCTATTTCCGATAAGGCAGGCAACGATGCTTTCTACAAAATATGGGATTTAATGGATAAGTATAGTAATGGGTTGGTGAAGAAATAATAAGGCAGTACATATCTAGGCTAAAACTAGGCATGGGTAACCTTTGCGGTTACCCTCTCCCGGCAGAGGTAAACCCTATACCTAAATACCTTCTATCGTCCTAAAAACTCAAAATCCCGTTCATTTATTTTTCGCTTCACCTGCGCTTATGGTAATCAGATATACATGCTTCCTGGTACTCCCACTTGTTCTGCGTTTCGCCTGTTTCCAAAAAGGCAATTACATCCTTACACACTATATCCTTTGGTATATCTATTGCTACTAAGTTAGGCAAATTGCTCAATTCCGAACTACAGCACATTTGTTCAAGCTTTTCGCGCACCAGAGAAACTTAAGTCGCATCACTAAACAAAATCTGTATGACGCTATGCCCGGATTATTTAATCAATGACTTCGCGTAAATCAAGCCATCATGCTCCTCAATAGATATATTGTCACCTACTGCAAAGCCTTTCACATAGAATGGAATATTGTCTATTATCAAATTGCCATTATCATTGCTAACCCATATTCCTTCATACGATTCATCATCAAAAGCTGCGTGTCTGAAATGAACTTTGATATGTGACATTAGGTTAAAATAATTTATCTAAACATAAGTGTTTATTGGGTAAAATAAAGATACTACAATAGACCTCTGAATCAAATATCAACCTGGTAACGTAACTTTAGAAACTACCCCAAATGCCCTCCAATAAACCTCCCCACCTTTCTATTCGCCCTGCTGGCCTCTGATAGCGCCCTGAAGAAGGCATTGAAGACATGGAACATCTTTGGATAAACCTCCAGTTCTACCTCCACGCCGTCGGACTTGGCACGGGCAGCCAGGCTGCGGGAGTCATCCAGCAGCATCTCTTCTGAGCCTACCTGTATCAGGATAGGAGGGAAACCCGCCATACTGTGGAATATAGGCGAAGCATAAGGCGATAAAGGATCTGCATCGCCCAGGTAGGCCTTCGCCCATATAGGGAAAGCCTCCAGTATCAGCATGCAGTCTATATCTTTATTGGTCTGGTAGCTGGGACCCGACATGCTCAGGTCTCCCCATGGCGAAAAGCCCACCGCACAGGCCGGCATTTCTATGTGGTTGTCGCGCAGGTAGGCAAGTGTGCCAAAGGTCACTCCACCACCCGCAGAGTCGCCTGCTATGGCTATATGCTTTGCTTTGTAGTCGTTCTTCAGCAGCCATTGGTACACCGCCGCACCATCGTGTATGGCAGCAGGGTATTTATCTTCCGGTGCCAGGCGATAGTTTACCGATAGCACCGTAGTGCCGCTTACCCTGGCCAGTTGCGAGCTGAGTGCCCTGTGCGTATTGGTAGAGCCTACCGCATACCCGCCACCGTGGAAGTAAAGCAATATTTTATCTGGCGCGCTGTTCGGCGCCTTTATAAATTCGGCAGATATGCCATTGATGTCTACAGTAGTGTAAGTGAATCCGCCAAATGGCTTGTTCAGCTTGCCCACGCCACGCTCAAATGCCCTGCGGGCGCGTGGCAGGTTGTCGTACCTGGCCTTGGCCTTCAGCTTATACAGGAAGCGTTTTACAAAATAAAGCCTTATGCCAAACATGCGCTACGGTTTACTCCTCGTCCCTGCCGTGGCAGTTCTTGAATTTTTTACCGCTACCGCAGAAGCAAGGGTCGTTCCTGCCTATTTTCGGACCCTGACGTACTATCGGGTCCAGTTTTGGCGGTGGTGCCTGCTGTTGTTGTTGCTGTTGGGCTTGCTGTTGTTGCTCGCCTGTACCTACTTCCTCCAATTGTCCGCGGCCCTCAGATATTTTCTTTGCGTACGGGTCCGGCTTTTGTACCGGTGCTTGTGCTACCTGCTCTTCTCCATTATTGCCGATGGCTATACCACCTTTCAACAGAAATGCCGATATCTCTTTGTTCACCTCGCTTATCATGCTTTGGAACAGCTTGAATGACTCTATCTTGTAAATTACAAGTGGGTCTTTCTGCTCATAACTGGCATTCTGCACTTCCGTTTTCAGGTCGTCCATGGCACGCAGATGCGTTTTCCATGCCTCATCTATCAACGTCAGTGTTATCGATTTTTCAAACGAAGTCTGTATCTCTTTTCCTTCTGTAGCCAATGCATTTTTCAGGTCCGTTAGCACCTGTATGCCATGTATGCCATCGGTATACGGTATGGCTACATTTTTTATTTTCTCACCATGCTGGTTAAAGATGCCCTGTAGCACAGGCAATGCATCCTTGCGCATTTCATTCATTTTTTGCTCGTAGGCACTCTTCACCTCGTTGAACAAAATATCAGTAGTGTCCTCCGCTTTTTGCTTGAATAGCTGCTCCGATGTTATAGCTGTATCTATAGAGAAGTAGCGTATCACATCCAGCTTAAAGTTGTCGAAGTCGCGTCCTTGCTGCCCGTTGGCTACTATCTCCGAGCTCAGGTCTTCAAATGAGTTCAGTATATCCAGCGACAGCCTTTCGCCATATAGTGCGTGGCGGCGGCGGGTGTATATCACCTCGCGCTGGCGGTTCACGACGTCATCGTACTCCAGCAATCGCTTACGTATGCCAAAGTTGTTTTCTTCCACTTTTTTCTGCGCGCGCTCTATAGAGTTGGTTATCATAGAGTGTTGCAATACCTCACCCTCTTTGTAGCCCATCCTGTCCATTAGCTTCGATATCCTTTCGCTGCCAAACAAGCGCATCAGGTCATCTTCCAGCGACATAAAGAACTGTGAAGTTCCCGGGTCACCCTGCCTTCCTGCACGTCCGCGTAGCTGTCTGTCTACACGGCGGGAGTCGTGGCGCTCAGAACCGATAATGGCCAGACCGCCCGCTGCTTTCACCGCATCTTTCAGCTTTATATCCGTGCCCCTGCCCGCCATGTTCGTGGCTATAGTACAAGTGCCTGGTGTACCCGCTTCGGCTACTATTTCTGCCTCGCGCTGGTGCTGCTTGGCGTTTAGTACGTTGTGTTTTACTTTCCGCACAGTAAGCAATCGCGATAGCAACTCGCTCACCTCTACGTTGGTCGTACCAACCAGTACAGACCTTCCTGCACCTGTCAGTGCTTGTATCTCGTCTATTATCGCATTGTACTTTTCGCGCTTGGTTTTGTACACCAAATCTTGTTTGTCATCGCGCGATATCGGCCTGTTGGTAGGTATCGGCGACACCTCCAGTTTGTATATATCCCAAAACTCACCTGCTTCTGTTTCCGCAGTACCCGTCATACCACATAGCTTGTGGAACATACGGAAGTAGTTCTGCAATGTAACTGTTGCCAGGGTTTGCGAAGCAGCTTCCACTTTCACATTTTCCTTAGCTTCTATCGCCTGGTGCAAGCCATCGCTATAGCGGCGTCCGTCCAATACACGGCCTGTGTTCTCATCCACTATTTTTACTTTGCCATCTACTACCAGGTAATCTATGTCGCGCTCAAAAAGTGTGTAGGCTTTCAGTAGCTGGTTCACCGAGTGTATGCGCTCGCTCTTTATAGCAAACTCCTGCATCAGGGCGTCTTTGCGCGTCAGTTTTTCTTCTGCGCTTAGTCCCGATTTTTCTATGTCTGCTATTTGCGCACCTACATCAGGTATCACAAAGAAGTTAGGATCTTCGCCCGAACCTGTGATCAGCTCTATCCCTTTTTCTGTAAGGTCTACCGAGTTGTTTTTCTCATCTATAAAGAAGTACAACTCCTTGTCCACCTCAGGCATATTTTTCTGCTGCTCCTGCAGGTAGTGGTTCTCTGTGCTGCGCAACATTTGCTGCACACCTTCCTCGCTCTGGAATTTTACCAGGGCTGTGTTCTTAGGCAAGCCACGGTATGCGCGGAATACTGCCAAACCTGCTTCACCTTCCTTGTAGCCTGTCTTGCCATCTTTCATCAGGCGTTTTGCATCTACTATAAACTGGCTCGTAACCCTGCGCTGCGCATCAAACAGTTTTGCTATGCGCGGCTTCAGGTCATAAAATTCCTTCTCGTCGCTACTTGCCACCTGACCCGAAATGATAAGCGGTGTACGCGCATCATCTATCAATACAGAGTCAACCTCATCCACCATGGCAAAGTGGTGGCGGCGCTGTACTTGCTCCTCCGGTGTGCGCACCATGTTGTCGCGCAGGTAGTCAAAGCCAAACTCATTGTTGGTACCATAAGTAATATCTGCCAGGTAGGCGTAGTGCCTTGCCTCGCTATGTGGTTGGTATTTGTCTATACAGTCAATGCGCAATCCAAGGAATTGGAATATCGGCGCATTCCACTCACTGTCACGTCGTGCCAGGTAGTCATTCACCGTTACTATATGCACACCTTCTCCGGCAAGTGCATTCAGGTATGCAGGCAGTGTAGCTACCAGGGTTTTACCCTCACCGGTTGCCATCTCCGCTATCTTGCCCTGATGCAGTACTATACCGCCTATCAGCTGTACATCGTAGTGTACCATGTCCCATTTCACAGTATTGCCTGCAGCATCCCACGATGTGTGGTAGCGCACGCTGCTGCCCAGTATCTCTACATTCGGGCGGAAGCCGGCTATCTCGCGGTCCAGGTCTGTGGCAGTAGCATCTACTGTATCCAGATTGGTAAAGCGGTACGCAGTTTCTTTTACCACAGCAAAAGCCTCCGGCAAAATATTCTCCAGTACTTCTTCTATGTGCTTGTTGCGTGTTTTGCGCAGTTCATCTACCTCGCGGTATATGGCATCTTTCTGGTGCAGGTCTGTTTCGTTCTCTGCCTGTTCGCGTAGTGAGCTTATTTTGGTATCTGTATCAGATAAGTGCTCCGCTATACGTGCCTTAAACTCCGCTGTTTTATGCCTCAGCTGGTCGTTGGATAGTGATTTTAATTTCTCGTATTCCTCGTTTATGCTATCTACTAATGGTTGAAGAAGCTTTAAATCACGGTCGTTTTTATTTCCGAAAAGTTTACCAAAGAATTTCTCTAAAAAGTTTGCCATTGCTGTTATTATCTGTCTTTATTAGTCGGATTGCCTAATATGTTATTTTAAAAAGAGGCGTAAAGATAAAATAATTGAGGTATGCCCCATGGCAGTTTTGCGCTAAAAACCAGCCTGAATCCCCAATTTTAAGGAATATTTAAGTGATAACTGTTCAAAAAGCAGTAATTACTTCCCGCTGCGCTATGGGAATATCAACTGTTTGGTGCTGGAGCGGTATGCGCTGAAGTATCCCATGCTACCACCCGAAATGTTAGATATCGGATTGGTAGGGGCAGCATTTTGCCCGCTGTTGGATTCTATGGAACTGAAATAATCGTAGGCACTTTTATCCAGGCTCTGTAGAAAAACATCTATAGTGTCACCTGTTTGGAAATCGCCCACGTCCATGCGCAGCGATTTAATCTTGCCATCTGTTAATTTGTCATCGCTCAGGTGGTTGCCCGTGCGCCATTGTTTGTTTACAAAAACCATTGCTTTATAGTAATTAGGTGAACCCGCCGGGTCGCGGAAATCTATCATTAATCTGTCCTCGTCGCTGAAGCTGCTCTTTGCTGTATACACCGAGTCAATAGGCACGGGAGCATTTACAGCACATACCGATTCATAAGTTTTACCCTCAGTAGTTACTTTCAAGGTGTAGCTATTGCCAACCTGTGGTTGCCCTACACCAAGCGCAAAATAAATGCCGGTGCTATTGTCGCGTTGAAACGTATCCGTTTTGCCCAGGTTATCGGTTACCGTTACGGCATCTGCCACTACAGTTTTCAATAAGGTAGTATCCTTAAAATCAGTAGAGCGGGAAACAATTACATAAGCAGGCAAAATATCGCCCACTACACCTTCTATTACCAGATTGCCTCCTTTATTTTTCAGATCTATATCTATAGGCTCTTCGCAGGAGCACAGCAACAGATATGTTGCCATAAACAGTGCCAGTTTTATTTCAGTTCTCATCACTTATTTCTTTTTCTTTTCGGGTACTGTAAAATTGAAGTTATAGCTGATAGATGGCACTATACGGAAAAGGTACGTTTTGGTAATTTCCGGATAAGGCGATATGCCTTTGGAGGCATCGCCTCCATTTATGCCAAAGTCCAGCGTGTACGCATTTTTACGGGCGTACAGGTTATAGATAGAAAAAGCAAGGCTGTGCTTATATGTTTTCCTTGTTTTCAGGTCGTAGTTCAACCCAAAGTCGAAACGGTGGTACGCAGGAAAACGGTATGCATTGCGCTCAGAATAGGTAGGTAGTACCTGCCCGTCTATCAGCACCTTTCCATCCGGGTAGGTAACTGCATTGCCTGTATAATACAGGAATGTACCTGATATGCTCAGGCGCGGTATTATCTGGTAGATAACCACTACGCTCAGGTCGTGTGTACGGTCTTGTTTAGATGGGTAGTAGGTATTGTTGTTTACCCCTGCAAATTTGCGCTCCGTGCGCGATAGGGTATAGCTTATCCAGCCGGTAACCTTGCCCGTTTTTTTGCGCAGGTAAAACTCACCGCCGTATGCGCGTCCCGTGCCATATATCAGCTGGCTTTCTACCTGCTCGTTTGCACGTAGCTGTGCATTATTCTTATAGTCTATCTGGTTGTGCAGGTACTTGTAGTATCCTTCTATGCTAAACTCAAATCGGTCTTTCCAGAAGTTAAGGTAATAACCAAGCGCTACCTGGTCTGCAATTTCAGTTTTTATGTTATTGCTGGAAAGCACCCACAGGTCGGTAGGGCTGCCTATTGTGGCATTTGATAGCTGGTGCACGTTTTGTGTGTTCCGGCTATATGATGTTTTGAAAGAGTGCTGTGGCAAAAAGTTATAGCTGATGGCCAGCCTTGGCTCTGGGTTTACGTAAGTTTTGCCGAATTTTCCAAGCGCCAGTTTGTTGCTATCGGTAGCAACTCCGTCAGCATTATAAGTATAGTATGTGCCTGGCCCTGTTGATGTATAGGTAGAAAGCCTGATGCCGTAGTTGATCTCTACCTGTTTTACAGGCTTCCACTCATGCTGTATATAGATCCCATTTTCCCAACCATATTTACGTGTAAGCGCTATAGCATCTACCTTAGATGTGTCGCGCGAGGTCACAGAGCCTGGCTTTATCGTGTGCATCGTGCTCATGAAACCAAACTTGATGGCATGTTTGGAGTTAATATAATATTGAAAATCCTGTTTCAGATTGTAGTCAAGTACCTGTGACCGTATGCTTATGCCTATTACACTGGTGCTTATATCTATACCGTAGTCAAAGTTGTTTACTATAACTGAGGTATTAGAAAAAACCTTTTCAGAGAAAATGTGGTTCCAGCGAAGCGTACCTGTTACGTTGCCATAGTTGATGCTAAAGCTCGAAGAGGAATTAATGCCAAACTTATCACGGCCAAAATAGCCTGAAAGGTATAGCCTGTCCTTTTGACCAATGCGGTAATTCATTTTCACATTCAGGTCATAAAAGTACAGTACGCTCCTGCGCAAATTAGTATCCTTTGCCGCTTTCAGAAAAACATCAGCGTATGTCCTGCGACCCGATACAATAAACGATCCTTTATCTTTTACTATCGGCCCTTCCACATTCAGCCTGCTGGCTATCAAGCCTATACCACCGCCTATTACATAATTCTTGTCATTGCCATCTTTCATCTTTATATCTACCGTGCTCGATAGCCTTCCGCCGTATTCCGCCGGGCTGTTGCCTTTGTATAGGGTCACGTCCTTTATCACATCCGAGTTAAAGGTCGAAAAGAAGCCCAGCAAATGCGAAGCATTGTACACAGGTGCTTCATCCAGCAATATCAGGTTTTGGTCTGCTGCGCCACCACGTACAAAAAATCCCGAGTTGCCTTCACCCGCGCTTTTTACCCCCGGTAGTAGCTGCAGCGTTTTCATGATGTCGCGCTCGCCAAACAGTACTGGTATCTTTTCCATTTCTTTTACCGATAGTTTTACAACGCCCATTTCTGCCTTAGTCAGGTTTTCCTTTTTGTTGCCCACTACTTCCACAGCGCTCAGCTCTGTAGAGCCTGCATTCATGCGAAAGTTCCTCCTTACATTGCTGTCCAGCACCACCGTTACCGTGCTGTCCTGGTAGCCTACATAGCGCATCAGGAAGTTGTACGTCCCTTTTGGCAGGGTTAGTGAGTAAAATCCGTATGCATTTGTTACGGCGCCTATGCCCTGTTTTTCTTTCACTACTATACTCGCGCCTATCAGCTCTTCACCGTTGGCAGCATCGGTTATGGCACCACTTATAGTATAGTTCTGCGCCTGCGCAGAAAAGCAAATGGTAATAAAAGCCAGCGTTATAAGCCGGTAAAAATATGGCACAGACAATTTTTTAGATGGTACGTAAAAGTGTGGAACGGCGAAAATACGTATGTATTTTATCTCCCCCGACAAAAAATAACAAAAATCAGCCATTAATGTTCAGGTACTGCCTGTTTCACAAAAACATGGTATAAACAGTAGCTTACTGCTATAATAGATACGAAGATAACTGCAAGCAGCTGATTGTAGTAAGCCATGGCCAAAATGGCAATCACAGCTATGACTAAGGCAATGATTGGGAAAACCGGGTAAAATGGAACCCTAAATGGTCGTTCCAGGTTTGGCTCTGCATTTCTCAGCTTAAAGAGCACGAAACAAGCAAATATATACATCGTTAAAGCTCCGAAAACAGATATGGTTATAATTTCATTGGCCTTGCCGGAAAACAAAGCTATTATACCGATCACCATATTAAATATCAAGGCAATGTGCGGAGTTTTGAATCTTGGATGTATACGGCCTAGTAACTCAGGGAATTGCTTTGCCTTGCCAAATTCATAGGTAGTTCTTCCCGCTGCCAGCAACAACCCGTTAAAGGATGCTACAAAACCAAATATTCCTATGCTCAGCAACATGGTGTAAAGAAAGCTATCTTCTCCTGTTATTTGTGCTAGAGCCATCGGTAGTGGCGAATCGCTGATATTGCCATTGGCATCGTATACCACTTTTTCCCAGCCACCTACTCCGGTAGCAGATAAGAAAGTCATAGCGGCCAATATACCTAAGGTGGCCATGGAGTAAACAAAACCTTTGGTTATGTTTTTTTGCGGATTAATGGTTTCTTCAGCCACATTAGCCAAGCCTTCCATGCCTAGGAAGAACCAAATTGCAAAAGGGATTGCAGCAAAAATACCCGGTATACCATGCGGAAAAGCATTTGCCGTCACATTGCTCAACTGAAAATGAGGTAACGTGATAGAAGCAAAAAGGGTAAGTTCTGCTACTGCTATTATCGTGATTCCCAATTCCAGGATAGCTGTTAATTTTACGCCCAATATATTTACAGTAGTAAATAAGAAATATGCTGCAAGACTAAATACCATAGCAGGTATACTGGGATGTAGCAAGTGAAAATAAGCACCTATGCCCAAGGCTATGGCAGGTGGTGCAAAAACAAACTCTATCCACTGCGCCATGCCTGCTATAAAGCCCACCTCGCGGCCATAAGCGCGCGATGTATAATCGAATATACCTCCCGCCTTTGGTATGGCACAGGCCAACTCCGAATAGGATAACGAAAAAGTAATGTACATAATGAGGATGAAAAAGGTGGCAATACCCAAACCAAGTGTGCCTCCCTTATCCAGGCCGATATTCCAACCGAAATACATGCCCGAAATAACATAACCTACACCCAGGCCCCACAGCATCAATGGCGTTAGGGTACGCTCCAGACCAACATTTGTACTCATACTCTCAAACGTAAGGCATTTTTTTGGCGTAATCATATATTTTTAGATATACTCCGTTTTTAATTGATAGTAAGCTGCTTAAGCTAGGGTTGAACCTAACAATAATCATGAAACATTGGCGTATATAATCTATTAAGAATATGCCTTATAATTGTATATCAAAACTCTAATTATAACCACGAATCCAATTGAAGTTTTTTCTCAGGATAGTAAATTTAGGGAATGTTATATTATGAAACTTAAGTAATGAGAAAACTCCTGACAGTCTTTTTTGTGGTGGGTTTAGCTATTTTATTTTCCTCCATGAGAAGCGGAACAAATTTTTGGGACTGGGCTAAGTTCGAGATAGGCCAGTTCGATAATACCGTGCAGTACCTTCAAATAGGATTTCCAAGGTTAGCAAAGTTCCACGCATTTGTGATATATGCCTTGTCATTTTATGGAGGATTGGTATTATTTAATCGAATAGCCTCCTGTAGTCTGGATAATTTATTTACTAAAGTTATTACTAAAGTTTTCCTTGCAGGCGATGATTTGAAGCAAAACTGGCGGGCATATTGCTTGTCTGTTTTTTTTTCTATAGTAATCGCAATAGGTGTTGCTGAAGTTTTTTTGAGAAAGAAAGGCGAATGGAAAATATACAGTGAAGAAAGTACAGGCATATATAATTCTCCTTTCAGCACTTCATTTATAAAGGGATGGTGCTGGGTTTTTGCAGCTAGAGATACAAATATTGTGGTAAATGCTGAATTTACCCATGAGAGAAGGACAAACAGCCTTGGTTTATGTGATCAGGAATTCTCGGCAAAGAAGAACCCTTTAAAAAAAAGGATTTTTTGCATTGGCGATTCTTTTACCGAAGGCGTGGGTGCCTCCCCTGACTCCACTTATCCGATGAGTCTCCAAAATATTTTGGGCGATAGTTTTGAAGTATATAATGCTGGTATAGGAGGCTCGGACCCTATTTTTGGATTTATGTTGCTGAAACAAAAATTATTGGCATATAGACCCGATGAGGTAATTGTCACCGTAAACACTTCTGATGTAGATGATATTATGTTTAGGGGAGGGTTTGAGCGCTTCAAACCGGATACAACCCTGGAATTCAGGAAAGCCCCTGTATGGGAAATACTGTACGAGAAACTGCATCTGGTACGATTCTTTGTCCATAGGATTTTTAAAATGGATTATCACTTTTTAAATCCTCAGGATTCAAAAATGGCATTTCACAACTCCACATCTTCTATTGAGCGTGCTATAGACAGTATTGCCGTGTTATCCAGCAAAGAAAATATAGGATTTAAAATAGTCTTTCATCCTTTTCTTGGAGATAGTGTAACTGGCTCTATCCCTACCCAAGATGTTCTAAACTATTGCACAAAAAATCACATTCCAGTCATAAACATGCTAGACTCCATGAAAACAGGAGATACCAAACCGCAAAATTTTGCAGGTATATTCTGGCCGGCAGATGGCCATTATAACAATCAAGGGTATCTTTTGATGTCGCGCATCATTGCTCGCTCTTTTGAGAAATAGATTACTGTTCTTAGGATTATTATAAACCCAAATCTTAATCGGACAAGATATTCATACTCCGACACGATAAGAGCGATACAAATGCATCGCTCTTATCGTGTCGGGGTACCAAGATTCGAACTTGGGACCCCCTGCTCCCAAAGCAGGTTATATGGCGGTTTCGCCATACTTCCGTATTTTTGCCATAGCTGATATTCAATGAGTTAGGATTCTTACGGTGCCATCTGGTTCGGTACGGGATGCCGTCCTGCTTGCGCAATGCTTGCACAGGATTCGTTCTTTCTAAAACTTAAAAAAACATTCGCATGGAGACAAACGCATTGCTCCTCCTGGACGACAGGAGGAAGAGAGCCGACGGGCTGTACCCGGTAGTGGTACGAATCGTGCACAAGAGGAAGTACGCCCAGATCCTCACGGGCCTCAACGTCAGGCGCGAGGACTGGGATCACGAGACAAGGGCCGTGCGCCCCACCTACCGGGGCACGGAATCGGTGAAGCGCCTCAACAACAGGATAGCCAAGATGAGGAACGACGCTATGGACACTATATTCTCCCTGGACGAGAGGAAGAAGCTGGGTTCCCTCTCCGCCTCCCAGATCAAGGGCATCATCGAGGGCGCCCCCAACCGCCTCTCTCTCTTCGCCTTCGCGGAGAGGGTGATCTCCGAGATGGAGGAGGCTAACCAGATCGGCAACGCCCGCATATACTCTACCGCCCTCAGCGTGTTCAGGAAGTTCAACAAGGGCAAGGACCTCACCTTCGAGGAGCTGACCCCCGCCTACCTGGAGCGCTTCGAGCGGACCCACCTCGCCAAGGGGAACGCCGTCAACGGCCTCTCGGTCTACCTGCGCACGATACGGGCGATCTACAACAGGGCTNNTATCAAGGCCGAGGTCGCAAGCCGCGAATCCTACCCCTTCTCCGCCTACACCATCAAGTCCACCAAGCCTAGGAAGAGAGCAATTGGGATCGAGGCGATAAGGCGCATAGCGGAACTGGAGTTTGCCGAGGGCCATCCCCTGTTCAACGCCAGGAACTACTTCCTCATCAGCTTCTACTTCAGGGGCATGCCGTTCGTAGACCTCGCCCACCTCAAGGTGCGGGACATCGTGGACGGAAGGATACAGTACCAGCGCCAGAAGACCGACAAGCCCTATACGGTAAAGGTCACGTCCGAAGCCCAGGCCATCCTGGACCAATACGTGAAGGGCAAGCGCAGGGACGACCACGTGTTCCCCATCATACACAGGGAAACGGCAAAGCTCCAGTACAAGGACGTGGAATGGGACAGGAAGGAATACAACAAGAAGCTGAAGGAAATAGCGGAACTGTGCGACATACAGGAGAACCTCACGAGCTACGTGAGCCGCCACAGCTTCGCCACCAGGGCAAAGAACCTCAGGATCCCGGTAGCCAATATTTCCGAAATGTTGGGGCATTCCGACCTGGCTACTACTCAGAATTATTTGGACAACCTGCCTACGGATCTCTTGGATGACGATCATGAGCGAATCATAAGATAACTAAAAGAACGCTTTGAAACAGAGGCGTTTTATTGTATTAAAGGGATGTTATTTGTGGCAATGGATTGTATGATTTTGTTAGTCATCATAAAACGGAGGCTCTGATTTATTATTTTTTATAGCGGCTTCAATTTTCAGTGAAAGTGTCTTCATCTGGTTTTTTAAATCCACGTCTATACAGTTAGAAGTACCATTTTCACAATTCCGAAAAGCACATGAAATTTGATCTTTTGCATCCTCATAATATCCTAAACTGAATAATGCAGAAGAGTATTGGTAGAAACACGTAGTAAGATATGTTTTATCATGTAATTTGCTCTTGGCTAGAAATTCAGAATATCCTCGAATGGATAATAATAAGCTTGAAGGAATATTATCTTCCATCAGAAAAGCTGCCCTTTGAAACAGCCCTACTGAATCGTTAAGCAAGATCAAAGCTTTATCCATATAGTAATTTACTGAATCAGCTTTTTGTGTGACGAAAAAAAGACCGGCCATTAGGGTGTACCTTCTTGCTAAGCAATATCTTGTCCAAATATTATTATTGTCAAAATGATAGGTCCTGAACATTTGTATTGACGTCTGCAAGTCTTTGAAACTATTTGAAAGATTATTAACGTTTTCACCAAAGGAAAAGAGTTTAAAATAAATACTGCTTCTTAAACTATAGATATCTTCTCCATTTGAAAGTTGGTGATCCAAATAGGTTGGATCCTGGCTGTGCAAAAGGCTCAAATCATTTAGAGCATTGAGGAATAATTCCTTGCGCTTTAGGTAGTAAGCTCTTAAAAAAATTGTTTTATAGGCAAAGGGTTTTATTTTTATTATATTCTTGGTATAAAGAGTCCATGTGTTGTTCATTATATTACATTCTCCAGACTTAATAATGGAATCTCCACACACCGAATAGGAAAATGTGATTGAATCAGTTTGTCTGACAGTATCAAAATACAACCTACTTTCCATAGTGCATATATCAATAGTCTTGGTGCAATACTTTATTATCGAATCCGCATTATTGGCAGCCATATAATAACCTATTAGAACCTCATTTAAATATAGATTGCGAGAATTCGGCCCGACATGCTTTACGTAAGCACTTAAATTACCCTGTGCTAGTTCTGCAGTGACAGAAAATGTGGTAAAAAGGTCCTGGGGAATTACAGTAGTGTCTAAACCCAGAATTTCTATTATGGACAGTTGTTTCTTTGCTTCTGCAAAATCTCCAAATCTTAAATTATCCGAAGTTTTAATAAACATATATAGTTGATTATTAGGTTCTTCTCTTAAAAGGAGATCTAGATAGTTTAATCTTGAAGAATCCCGGTTATCTGCTGGCATAAGGAAAATGAGCTTTTTAATGCTAATTAAGCTATCCGAATGAGTAGATGCCTCGGAAAGCGCCTTCCTAAAGTAGGGATAGCCGTAATAATTATCACCCATGGATAGCCCTGCCAAAAAGTTCACAATAAAATTTATAGAGGATTCTAGTTTCCCGCTTATTACATTCAGGGTGCTAATTTTATCATACCTTACTTTATTGTTTTGTAAACCGGATTGATTGGTATAAATGACCGAATCATAATGCAATCTACAAATGATTTTAACCGAATCTCCTATCCAATTAAGGCGTAAGGAAGCAGTATCAGCATCAACAGACCGGTCATAGGAGCCATATAGGATCAGGTTTGCTGAGGTGGATTTTTTAATTCGCTCAACGTCCTCCCTATAAAAAGCAACAATGCTATCTCCGCAATTAAGGATTTGGCAATTTACCTTGATTCCCTCCTCCTCGCAAAGCGATTCAAGCCTACCCTTGATTATATGACACCAGTCAAGGGTCCGTTCTTGTTTTCCTTGTGGGTAAAAAGGCAGCAATAGGATTTTAAATGCTGCCTGATCCTTACTTAACCCAAATTCTTTAGAAACCGCTTCCAAGCAACCTCTTAACGTAAAGGGGAGTTTTTTCTTACTGTAAAAATAATTATTGGTGATTGTTTTTGCCTGTTGTATAGTGCCATAGTTAGAAAGGCGGCTACTGTCCATTACGATCAAACTGTTAGAATTTGCTCCCTGGGATAACGCCAGGGCATAGCAAAAGTATAAGCCAAAGAAAAAACAGTATTTCACGATTTGTATTATTTAATTATTTGATTGAATAATACGGCCACTATTTGTAAAGGAACTTCCAGAAACAGTTATCGAATTGACGTTATTGAGCGAATCGGCCAACACTGTTTTTTTCTTATTGGATTGTGATATCTCGCCAATATTAATAAAACTGTCAGATTCAATTTTAATCTCGTTGGATGATTCTGGGCTTCTGCTAACATTTATAGAATTTTCCTTATTAGCATCTTTGTAAAAGAAAAAGCAAATTATAAATGTTATAGAAAGTATTGACCAAATGAATATCCTGCGTTTTTTGTGCGTGAGATGAAAATCTATTATGCCTATAATACCAGTTCCTATAGAAATAGTGAGGATTGAATTAGAAATTATCTTATGAAAAAGTGACATTTTTAAAATTTCAGTTTAAATATAAATAAATTTCTATTAGTAACTTTGATAATGCTGGATCGGCTATTCTTGAATAGATGGCTGAATACCCTTTTGAAAAAGATCGTAATAGGACAATTTTTTCTAATCATGTGCAACGCGTTCCAGAAAAAATAGCAAAAGCTTCGCTGCCACCGGGGAGGTTATCGTTTATCAGGTTGACTGCCCCTTTCCAGCGCATTGTTTATTATTGCCCTAGTAATGCATAAGTCAAGCATCTCCTTTCGGATTTTTATGGGATTTATCAGTGTCCACACTGCCCTCCCCCTTTCTTCCTCATTCAGAACAGGAATCCCATGGATGCCGCATATCATATGGAGCCTTTCTAATATGGCCATGTCGCATTCCTCAAGAAACGAAACCACCCTGGAGATGTCTTGCTTATCCCATCTGTGATTCAATAAGCAGCGCAGGTTAAGCGAATACTTGCTTTTGTACATTCCGAAACAGTATCACAAAGTTTAGACGACGCAAGGCTAATGGGCGGTGGTATTTATCTTTTCTTGATTGAACAAATGATGCCATCAAAATTATTATTGACCTTGAGTGTTACCTTTCTAACCTTTTTGTATTGCACTAACATGAGGACACTTCTAATCGCTTCGATACTCATCCTGTCAAGGAGCGCATACTGCCAGCCATGCGCAGAAAATAGGTATTCCGTAGACATACAGGTTGGACCGTGGCTCATGGACAGGACCAATGATGACGGGACTAAAGTTAAGACGCTCATATGGTACGTGCCGGTGGGATTTATAAAGAAGATAAGCGATACGGCATACTTGGTTCCCCACCCGGACAAGGATGATTTCTGCAAGGAAGCCGCCGACACCGTCTTTGACACAAAGCGTTACTTCGACAAGTTCAGGAGCAGGAATACCAATGGCGAGATGCCCGTCACCCTATTCTATCAAAATGGCATTCCGGCGAGGAGATGGAATTTCATTGCAGCAAGCCTCGAAGACTTGGAAAGGTAGGATTGACATGGGTCTAGCCTACTTCTCAATTTCCATGTCCTTGGCCTTATCCTTGGATTCCCTCAGCGAGTTCAGTTCCTCCATCCTGCCCTTTTCCTTGTCCTTTTCCTTCTCGAACTCGCGGCTGCCTTCCAGCACCCCGCGCTCGTACTCGTTTCCCTCGCTCAGGCTGTCTCTGAGCTTTTCGTAAAGCTCGGGTTGGTACTTGGCAAGCTTGTACCCGTCGTTAAATCCCTTTATGTAGTTAGGCTGCTGTTCCATGTCAGAATGTTTCTCTTACGTGACTTTCAAGATATCTCATGATCGACTCCCTGTCGTACAGGATGACCTTGTGCATCGGCTGGGTGTACGCAACCCTGCCCGAATCCCTCAGCTCCTGAAGCGTGGTCTTGCTGCGTATGTTCAGGAGCCTCATTGCCTCCGTAGGGTCTATCCAACGATTTTCCCTGGATAGTTTGAAGTTCTCGTCAATATGGCTGATGACCTCATCCAAGAGAGCGTAGAATGCGGAACTCTGCATACAAATTACTTGGTTAATGCTCATGCTAAATGCTCTTTTAATTGGATCAAAAGTAAAAGTTATTAATACCGATAGAGTGTTTTGAAACGGCTTATAAATTATGTGGACTGTCAACTTTAAAAACTGTGGACATGGTAGTTGCAATTCTAAAATAATAATCCAACCTTTGCGGTACGCTCATTCGAAGTATGCATGCATGTTTCATAGAGCCAATACAACAACAATTAGCTGATTTCCTTTTTTCAAAAGTTTTGGAAATCATTGGCTAAATACAACAGCGTCTAGCGTGCTGTTTTGGTCGGCCAATCTGAGCCTTAATTTTCCCACTCGAAAACCCTGCAAAATGATGCAGGGCTAGGGAAAATTCCTTACTAACACCACCTGTTTCAGGCTACATACCTCAGGTCGTGTTTTTATCCAAAGAACTTCTCCGGTTTCATCATACCACAACGGTGTACCGGCTGCAAGTCGAATTTTTTCATTCGCAAAATTCTTCCAAATGCAAAGCCACAAAAACATGGGGCTGGCACCAAGTCGCGTGCCACCTCCCCAAAGCCTTATTCCAGGCAAAATCCCACGGGACAAAGACGTATTTACGGACGCTATGCAGGGATTACACCCTAAACTTCGATGGTGTCCCTTACGCAGCCTGTCAAACAAATTTCTTGACAAATTTCTGGTAAAGCTTGGCCTCGGTCAGCTTCCCGATGATGAACTATGCCTGGCTGAAAAGTAGCGCAGCAACTCACTTCAATTGAGCCTCCAACAAGCTATGAAATCAATTTTACAAAACAGAAAAACAACAAAGATGAACACTATCTTTTCGAAGAAAACAACTGGCACTGAAACCCTCGCATCCAGGCATGCAGCACTCCGCGAATATTCCGGTGATTCGGGCAGGAAGTTAGGGCTTAGAGGCCTGCCGAAGCCGTCTGGCGACAGCCTGAAGCCATACATAGGCCCCATAATCGCCGGCTACCGCAACCTGCTTTCGACGTACGTGAAGCAGAGAACCGGTAATGAGGAAAAGGTGGCCGAACTCGAAAGGTCAAGCCTTGTATCCCGACAGACGTACCTGGAAAATAGGATAAACGAGCTGAGGAGCAACCAGCTCCGCCATTCACTGGAAAGTGGAGGTGCAGAATATGTTGCACCTAACAGGGCGAAGAATGCAATGATGCACGTGATTCTAGCCCTACTTTCAATCATGGATGCGCTGCTTGCCAAGCGGGCTATCATGCAGACCGATTCATTCGGCAATATGGCTGGTATCGTGATGTTCGTTGCGCTTCTCGGGCTTTTCTACATCATACCCCAAATGGTTGTATGGGTCGTGAGGAGGGTTGAACAGGAACACAGGCGTGCTGTCTGCATTGCACTCGGAATCGGCCTTGCCATAGGGTTCATGGCCATTTCGGTAATGCGGAGCAAATATAACCCTGAAGCAAGCACCATACAGGGCGTCAGCATGCAGAAGATACAGATCAACGCTGCTTATTACGCAGTGATTCAAATCTTCATAATGTCTGCCGCTATAATGGCCGCTTTTTCCATGAAGCCAACTGACCAAGAATATGGTGGGCAGTTAAAGGCAAAGGGCATACACGAAAAGATGGCCAAAACGGAAGACGGGCTTGCGAAGGCCGAAGCGGAACTCCATTCGATTCCGGATCGTATCTCCCGATCGGAAGCTGCCAGGGCAGACAGTTCTTCAAGGGAGGCAGGTACTGAAGCACAAATACGCGCCATGTATGCGGAGGCGATAAGCGAATTTCAAAACGAGAACACGCTCTACCAGAACCAGCGACCGTCATGTTTCGATGACGAAATTCCTAACTTATAATCATTCATTCAAAATCAAAAATTACAGAAATCATGAAAGCAATACATATCATTCAGATAGCAATCGCCCTATTAGCAATGCCATCCTGCCAAGGGGTACTAGATGCAGTGTCGCCCGAAAAAGAAACGAGGGCGGTCAGCTACATAAGCGACATAACGGATACGGGTCTTCTCCAGGTGGATTCCAGCGAATTGCTGGGCTTTTACGGAATTGCGGATGCCACCTTATACAAGGGCTATATATTCAGGTCAAGGGTCATATCGGAATCGGAGGAAAAAAAAGTGATGCAGCTTAATATTAAGCCTGCGAACTATCTCACGTCTGACGAGCAGGAGCGTATAGCCGTACTCAAGAACTTCCAGTCGCAGATATCCCGGGAGGTTAGGAGGCTCGAAGCCGAGAAGATTACCCCGCGGAAGCATTCGATGGTCTATCAGGCTATCCTTAAAGAGGCCCAATGCCTCGCGGCATCCAGTGCCACTTCCAGGACGATGGTAATTACCAGCGACCTCGACGAAAATGCAGACGGGTTTAGCTTTTATGACAAGAGCGACTTCGCGCTTGCAAGGGATGAACCCGAACAGGCAGCAAACAGGATAGAGCAGGCGGGCAAGCTCCCTTCCTTGAAGGGCATAGACGTATACATCGTGCACAGGCCTTCGGATTACAAAGAGCAGCTGCGCTACCAAATTTCCAGCAGAGTCTTCCAAACGCTGCTTTCAAGAAGGGGTGCAAACGTATTCCTTGTAACAAATATCGTTGATAATGGCAGCTAAGAAAAGCTCGTTGATGATGGGGGCGCTTGCATGGCTGGGCGGAAAGCTGCTGGCACTTCTGCTGTTCATAGCTTATGTCCTAAACAGCATCTTACTGTCCCTTCTAAAAGAGCTCAATACAACTTTGAAACGCAAGCTGTTCAACAAGGAATAATATGAAAACGAAACTGAAATTTATGGGCAAGTTGCTGAAGAACGGGTTGGCGGTCGGAGAGATCGCCGCCCGCTCTCTCACAGATACAATCCTGGAGGGAGTGGAACACTTGAACGGTGGAGATGGTGATCCCAATGAAGCTTCTTTCGCCGATATTGAGGACATAGCAAGCACTTCAGGAATGGGCGTGTACATCGACGGCCGTAATAGGCTAATGGAAATTGAAACCTCGCTAAAAAATCTGGCAGTTTTTGGCCCGACCGGTTCCGGCAAGACCACGATGATAGCCGCGCCAAACCTTCTTGACCCAAACGGCCACTCTTACATCGTGCACGACCCGAGCGGTCAGCTTGCGCAGTGGTCGGGCGAATACCTCAAGGAACGCGGGTACGAAGTGATGGTGCTTGACTTCAACAGTACCGAATCAGCCTGCTTCAACCCGATGGACTTTGTGAAAGATTCCTCAGACGCTAATAAGCTTGCAATGAACCTTACCAATCCAACCATAGGGTCCCAGCAAGGGGACAAGTTCTGGGAACAGAGTACGAAGTCCCTGTTGAGGCTTTTGATCATGCCGCTTACTCGTATGGAACCCAAATACAGGAACATCGCGAACCTCAAGCACCTTCTTACTGGATTCGCTGCGGGAGAGACTGCCGCCATAGATTCGATATTTTCCAAGCATTCGACCAACGAGGAATTCCTAGAATACAAGGCGCTGATAAAGAGCAATGAGAAGACGCTTTCCTCCATCGTGATGAGCGCCCTGGCCGCGCTTGAACTTTGGAACGACGAGCTTGTCTGCAAACTCACTTCAATGACCTCAATACATTTCCAACAAGCCCGCCGCGGTAATTGGGCACTCTTCATCCGCAACAGCGTATGGGATTCGAAGTATTACAAACCGATCATATCCATAGTCCTGGAATCAGCTATGAAAACTTATATGAAGGAACTTCCGTGCGAAGATGACAAGCCCGTATTTTTCATCATAGACGAATGTTCTACACTCCACCTTGACTCCCTGGACCAGGTACTCAGCAATAACCGAAAACACCGGTTTGGGCTTTTATTATTCTTCCAGTCTAGAAGCCAGGTATATAACGCCTTTGGCCAAGAGGCAGGATCAAACCTACTGGCCAACTGCCACAGTAAGATATACCTAACGGGAGGCGACATGAAGACGGCAAAGGAACTTGAAGATCTCCTAGGTAAGAAGACGTCCACAAGGGATGGCAGGAGGGTTTCCCTGCCTCTCCTAAGCAGTCAGAATATCAGGATGATGAACGCCGATGAGGCCATCCTGATAAGCGGCTCCCAAAAGCCCTTCTTGCTTAAGATGACACCATTTTACGCCCAACCTTTCCTCAGGCATAGGGCAGGTAAGGAACCTTTTTTATACAAGCCAACAATTATTCCATCACCAGTATCATTAATACCTCTTAAATGAATAAACTCAGAAAGAACAGCGGACTTTACCAATTCCTGGAATCCAAAGGCGTGCTAGACCAAGGAAAGGAGAAAATAGATGCTGCCAAGAAAGAATACAGGCGCTTGTACCAAAGCACCTATAAGAAAAGGTACAGGGAAAAGGTATGCGAGCACACCGTTTCTTTCAAGCCAATTGAGGAGAAAAGGATTTCCCAGCTAGCGCGAGAGCACGGCATGAAGTCTGCTGAATATGTGCGCCAATCAGCACTTGCATACGCCGAGAAAAGATACCTCGTTCCAAGGACCGAGTCAATCGTCAGGGTACACCAACAAGTTGCGCTGATGCGCACCCAGATTGCCCGCGTATCCGAAAAAAGCGGTTTTTTCCAAAGAGACAAGTCGGAATCCATCGAGCAGCTACTTTTCTCGCTAGAGAATGAGATCAGGAGCTCGTTACTAAATCCAAAGGATATAGAAGCGGCAATAAAGGACTTCATGCAGTCTCACCCCGAAGATTTCAGAAACCTTATGAAAAAAATTATGAGTAATGATCGTGAAGTCCATGGGTAGGAAGGCAACCTCCTCCATCGGCTCCCTGCTCGATTACATCCTCAGGGACGAGGCCCTGCTAAAGGACGGTAAAGGCAACGCGCGCATACTGCGGCACAACGTCATTGGCAGGACCATCCCCGAAATGGAAAAGGCCCTTGAAGAGAACGAGGCGAACAGGAGGTACCACAACAAAAGGAGCAACAAGTTCTACCATGACATCCTGTCGTTCTCGCTCCGGGATACCCCTCACCTGGACATGGACAAGCTGGAGGACCTTGCGAGGGAGTACGTACGGCTCAGGAACGAGAACAGCATGGCGGTCGGCTCGTTCCACGGAGACCGGGACCACCTTCACGCGCACCTGCTGCTTAGCGGCGTGGAGATCGGAAGCGGAGAGACGATCCGCGTGACGCGCGAGGAATTCAAGAGGATAAAGATCGAACTTCAGGAATACCAGCAGAGGAAATATCCCGAGCTTGTTTCCGTAGTTGAACACTCGAAGAAAAGGGAGCGTGATGTGCCAGAGAAAGAATTCCAATTGGTAGAGCGCACGGGTAAGCCTTCAAGGAAGGAAGATATAAGAGCGATCCTGCATGCTTCCTATGAGAAGGCCATTTCGCCTGACGCGTTTTACAAGGAACTGGAGCAGCAGGGCCTTACGCTGTACAAACGCGGCCATCAGATGGGCATAGAGGACAACAGGAACTATCGCCTTTCCACCCTTGGCTATGGCCCAGAAAAGCTCGAAGAACTTGAGAAATCGAGCGACAGGATGGAAGAACTCGCCTCACTAAGGGGCGATAAGGAAAGCCGTGCCATGTCCATAGATGGCAGGCAAGAAGCAGGCGTACCAGAAGGGCAGGTTTCGTACGAAGCGACCTCGGAAGAAATCGCGTTGGAAAGCAGCCAACAACTGGGAAATGAGCTATGACTTTCCCGATCAGTGCGCGGCCGATTTTTGAAAGACGACAACATTTCCGATATTGGCACTATGTACCTTTTAGCCGATCTCATTGACCTCGAACTGCTAAAGACCGTACTCGAATACCTGGGAATGATCTCCGCGGCGGCCTTCGGTGTGATAGGGACGCTTTTCGACAACCACAGGGAGGAGACGCACGTAATCGACGGCAAGGTGGTCACCAGGAAAATTCTCATCAAGTGGGGCAAGGTCGCAATCGTGGGAATAGTGCTTTCGCTGCTCGTAAGCGCGTCGTCGAAGGTGATAGAATACAAGATCAGCAAGGACAACGAGGCCAAGACAAAGGACTTCCAGGATTCGGTACTTATCAGGCTTCAGGCGTCGCTAAAGAGCGCACAGGACCTGTCGGATTCCTCGTCCCTGATAGTGGGCAAGCTGGAAAGCGTTGAAGGGCGCGAAAGGGAAAACCTTGAGAAGTCGGAGGGCATACTTGACGGCACCCTTTCCGGCCTCAACCCGCTCTTTCCCATTACGGTCAATATAAATTACAAGATCAAGCTCTCAAAGGAGGAAAAGGACACCCTGTTAGGCATAATGGGAGGCATGCCTTCCCCGCTCGAAGATACGGGCGCATACGTCTCATGGCGATACGGGACCATGATATTCTTTGACAGGCATCCAGAACAATGGCCTAAGGAGAAGTTCGTGGCCCGCCTCAGGACGTACCTGCGGGATCCCTACTTCAGGAAGTTCGACATATTCATAAACGAAGGAAAATGGCCGCATGATCGTTACGTTATTTTCGAGCTGATGTCATATCCGCAACTATCCAGGATGGAATTTCACTATCTGGAGCATAGCGGCGAGCTGTACGCCAGGGCCTACTTCAGCGAATCAGGTGGCAACTCGAGCGAGTTCAAGATAAAGAGCCTTTACGAGATAAAGGGCGGCAGCATCTCAGTGCAGTCTGAGGAAAGCTTGGGAGATGCCTTCACCCTCAACTCCATATATTTCAGCAGCGGCCCCTATGACGACCAGTACCTGATTATGCCCAAAAGGAAAGGTAAATACTATTCAATCCCGATTTCCGAGGTGCTGAAAGGCAGGCAGAAGGAAAAGAAGAAGCGGATCCCGTAGGAGCCCACTTCCCAATAACCAGATATTATCTCCTGATAAAGAGGGACCTGAACTCTCCCTCCTTCGTCGATATGGACAGCATGTAGAGGCCGCCCGAGAGGCCCGAAACATCCAGTGCCCTCTTCCCTGTCATGGTCAAACCTATCTTCCTGCCCACCATGTCGATGGCATAGGCCTCAATGGCAGTTATGCCCTCATAGTTCAGGATGCTTTCAGAAGGATTCGGGTAGACCTTAATTGCCCGGAGAGGATGCTCTTCCAAGCCAGACACCAAGACACTGACGCAGGGTGTTAGATATTGACTGCTAGTCCCTACTGATACCTTGCATGCATAGGAGCCCGATTCTGTCGGCACGAATTCCCTGCCCCTCTCGTTGAATACCCTGTCGCCCGTGGAGCAGTCTATCCACTGGTATCGGACACCCTCCTGCGCCACTGATAGGGCACCATTGAAAGTTGTCACCGCACTGTCGATTTGGACCACGATTAGCGACACAGAAACGATACTGTCGCATCTTCCCGCCTTGGGAATGGTATCGTAATAAGCCCCCGCGTCCGTGAGCTGCCGTCCGTAGAATTCGTACGTCTGCCCATCGAATATGGTATCAAGAATCCCGCCAGAGGGATAACCTACCAAAAGATAGAGCATGGATATGCTGTCGCATCCGCCTTGGGCCGTAAAGGTGTCCGTATACATGCCCGGAACGGTGTAGGCGTTGCCGCCGAACTGGTAGGAGGAACCCGGGCAAATTGTTCGTATTTCACCCGTCTGTATCTCCGCCTCGAAATAGAGCGCGAGATAATATGTGCTGTCACAGCCGCTTGCGGAAGTATAATGGAATTCATACGCACCGTCTGCGGTATAGGTGTTTCCCGCGTATGAATAGCTCTGTCCAGAGCAGAAATGCTTTTCGTCCTGCCGTGCTATCCACTGGCACCGCAGGTATCTCTCTATAAACATGTCCGTAGCGCTGCCACCCTGTACATACACCGAACCACAAGCATACAGGCTGTTATTAAATGGCGCCACGGATGGTGAATGCATGCTGTTTGCAATCGGGAACGACGTCACTGCATACCCCATCTCGCTGTACATCGCAGCCTCATACTGTGACACTATGTAAATGCTGCCATCCTCCCCTATCTCGAGCGCGTTTGGGGTAGGAATGTTCTGGTTCCTTGCCCACAGGAGGTTTCCTAGCGAATCGTACTTTATTAGGAAGTTGCTATTTGACCCGACTGCCACCATCCCGCCTCGCGTATAAGCCCCCGTCACGCATTTTAGCGGCGGTGATAAACCCAAAATTACAATTACTATAAATAAGCTTGAGCGCTCCATATTGATAGAAGATAATGCCACGGGCATATCGACAAAAAAAGCTCAGTCCCTATTGACCAATATCGCACAATCAACAAAGGATAGATATTCCGACAAGGGCTTCAGAGGTATTGGCAGATTGGGCGGATTAGCATATTGTGACAAGCTGATTTTTGAAACTGCTTTTAAAAATGAGCCTAACAAAAGCAAAATGGTCTGGGATGCAAAGCAACTGAGGAGAATAATAAATGATGCAACTTATAATATAGAAGCAGCGGAGCTTATCAGTGTGATCACTGACTTTTCAAAGGAACGAAATAAGGAAGGGGATCACTTCTTCAAAGTGAAAATGGAAAATGTGTCAAGGGATGAGCTACTTGAAGAAGGCCTTGTCCGTGAGTATCTATCAATGGTAGCTCCAGTTCCCTTGCCAAAAACTTTTTCATTCTCTGAAAAAATTTATGCAGAAGCAAAAAAATCGGGAATAGAGTTTGATGAATATGAGATAACGCTTAATGAAACAACTTTAACAAAGGGATATAAAGATTCAATTTTTAAAGATGGAGAAATCACTGACAAAATAATCGATATTGAGTTTATGCAATCTCCGAATGATAGTAAGGATTTACTTTTTTGGGGATGGTATGGGATATCTGAAAAGATGCAACAAATCCCTCCAGAAAATACTGAACGTTTTTTAAGGCTTAGGAAAGCAAACATCCAAATTGGGCTTGATAATCGATTAGATGAATTTCATAAAGAAGCAACGGGCAATAATTATTTTATTGGTGAAATTCATGCCATGGCCAGGGACTTAGTTCCTAATGCTAGAAGAGATTTTTTTGTAGATAGCCCAACGACCTCCGCATTTAAAACGGATCTAAAAGATCTTTTTCAATCTGTTTTATACAAGCTGTATTACGATTTTTCCAAGAAAAATAGTTCGATTAAGACCTTGGAAGAAGCGGACAAAATGAACGTAGGAGAAGGAAACAAATTGACTGGCGAAGAACAGGTGAGATTCGAAAAAAAGGTTGAAAAGGCAATTAAAGACATAAATACGCTACAGGTAAAGTATAAAGATAAGGCGCTAGGGAAGCTAATTAAAGAAAAGGCCTCTACATATATAGACAAAAGACCACTAGATTCGCAAGGTAAAAAAAAGGATACTGGTTCAAACAAGCAAGCCCATTCTGCTCCTAAATCTCTGCAAAATGGAGAACAGACCTTGGTCGAGCGAATCTTTAAAGTAATAAGGGACAATCTTGAAAAAAAAGCAGCTGAACAGTTAATATCAAAAATTAAGGAGATATTATAATGAGGAAAATACTTTTACTCGAACCCAACTATCAGAATAAATATCCCCAATTGGGCTGATGAAAATATCCACCTATCATAAAATGCTGGGTGATAAGGTTAGGTTTTATAAAGGCGATCTTAAAGATTTTATTATAAATGATCTTTATGAAAGTGCTTTGCCAAGGTTAAGAAGAATAAATAAATCTGTTAGTTGGGAACTACACGGATCATTAATTAAAAAGTATATACAGCTAAAAAGAGCGAGTACATTCGAAGAGATAAGCAGGCTCTCTCCAGAAAGTTCATCCCAAATTAAATTGTATTTAGATCGGATATCAAATTACTATAAAAGGAAAGAGTATGCGCAAAATCCTCAATATGACAGGATTTATGTCACTACCTTATTTACATTTTATTGGAAAATCACCATAGAAACAATCCATTTCGCAAAAAAATTGGTTAAGTCTCAGGACCAACTCTTAATTGGTGGAGTAATGGCTTCCTTGCTACCTAAAGAGATAGAAATAGAAACCGGCATAAAGCCAATGACTGGATTGCTGGATCGCCCAGGAGTGCTGGACCAATCCCCTATCGCCAAGAATATCATTATAGATGATCTACCGCTTGATTACTCCATACTGGATGAGATTGAATATGAGTATCCAACCAAAAGCGCGTATTATACCTTTATGACAAAGGGATGCACTAGAAAATGCGCGTTCTGTTCCGTACCAAAATTGGAACCCACCTATAAGCCTAAGATTGAAACGATTGATAAATTCGGCGAGGTTAACGTAAGATTCGGTGAGCAGCAGAATTTATTGCTTATGGACAATAACGTTCTGGCGTCCCCTAAATTTGCTGAGATAATTCAAGAAATAAAGGACATGGGATTCTATAAGGGCGCAGTCTACAAGGAGCCAGACCAGCTTAAAATTGCCATTAAAAATCTTAGATCAGGATATAATGATAGGGCTTATAAAAATAGATCGTATAAGCTCATTCATGAAATTAGTGCTAAAGTTAAGTCCAGTGACAAGGAATCTTTCTACGATATTTTGGAAAGATTTAATCTGGTTCTTCTTGAGACAACCACAAAGTCAAACCTGCTCAAAGCCTATCGCGAGCTTTCTCCATATTATGAGAAATATAGGAACAAAACCGCCAGAAAAAGATATGTCGATTTTAACCAAGGAACTGACGCCAGGTATGTTACCGACGAACTGATGAGGCTTATGAGCGAAATACCCATAAAGCCATTGCGAATCGCTTTTGATTACTTGGGGATAAAGAAGCAATATATCAATGCAGTAGAACTGGCTGCCAAGTACCATATCAATGAGCTATCCAATTATTTGCTTTATAATTTCAATGATACTCCAAGTGATCTTTACGAACGCCTAAGCATTAATGTTGACCTGGGAGAAAGACTAGGGATACATATTTATTCGTTTCCTATGAAATATATTCCTCTTTTTGGTGAAGAGGCCAAGGACAGGGAGTTTATAGGTAAGAAATGGAATAAAAAATTCATTCGCGCAGTACAATCTATCTTAAATGTTACTAAAGGAATAGTGGCCCCAGGTAGGCATTTTTTTGAAAGGGCATTCGGAGAAAGTATAACCGAGTTCTATTCCCTTCTTTACATGCCAGAGACTTATATTGTTTATAGGAGCTTATTCGAAGAATTGGGTTATACAAGAATTTGGAATGAGACATATGAATCACTGAGTGTATCCGAGCGCGAGGAAGCACATTCACTCATTGAAGCAAATGATTTTCGGGATTATGAAAAGAAGACAAGCAATGTCAGGATATTAGAACTATTAAAGCATTACACAATTAAGCGCCAGGATATAAAGCAGGATACCGATCACAAAAAATTAAAGAGGAAATTTGATAAGCTAATAAAGAAAAATCAACACCACAATCTAACCTTAACCTATGATTTTGAAGCTATAGAAGCAAAAAAGAAGCATGTGGCCCTTGTATAAAAGATAACTTATGGAATTAGAATTTCGGAATCCCGACTATATACGACCTCTTGGAAGTTCGACACATATTTTATCACATCCAAGTACTTCTGATACTATAGAGCTTGGAATTTTTCAGGAGCATCGAATAGCTTTTTTCTATTGGTTAAGATGGACAAGGGATTCAGGCAGGACAGCTAGTTTGGTTTCATTTGATTGGCACCAGGATCTGTGCTTCCCATGTGAAACAGAAAAAAAATGGTTGATTGAACTAGATCAAAGCGATAACGGACAGGTAGCCTTTTTTGCTTGGGCAAAGCTTGCTCCGGGAAATGACGGGCATATTTTGGCTGCGGCATACTTGAATCTAATAGGCAATGTTTATGTTCTATGTAGGCAAGGAACCTTTGAGCAGGACTGGGAGGATGAAGAACTTGTCGACGATATGGGCAATAAGCATTTGATAAGAAAATTCAAAACACCTGAAGCGCTCTACGAATGCTTAAACGATTCAAACGAAACGGATATATATTTTGATATTGACCTAGATTTTTTTACAATTCAAAACAGTCTAAATGGGGTTGGCGAAACTTTTACTTATATGACCAAAAAGCGTATCTTAGACATTTTATGCGTTACAAACAAATTAATGTCTTGGATAAACAAGAGAATGCGAGGCTTTACTATCGCCACGGAGCCGGAGCATTGTGGTGGTCTGTTAAAATCCAATAAGCTTTTAGGGATTATTTCTGAGCATTTTTTCTTTCCTGATTTATTTACCCAAAATTGTGACTGGAAACATAAATACCATGACAAATAAATTTACCATCGCTGACTTAGATATCATTTTGGATTCACTAAAATATTCTAAGCTAAACATAGAAAATAATCAATTTCACCCATCCTACCAATATAAACTGGATAGGTTATCTGAAATAAATAACGTAGTCGACAAAGTTCGGGAATTAAAGAAGGAACTTAAACCGTAAAGTTAGCTTTAGGGATTGTAGCATTGGCTTGGAGCGATGACTTCTAAGAGTATCCAATTATTAGCGTAAGCAGATATGAAATTCGCTTTCTCCCTATGGATAGGGATACGTGCATAAAAAACCTCCACAGCATAAGCTGCGGAGGCTAACCGTAAAACCAGTATGGCGCACCGGACGTGCGCATCGTAATGAGAATTGTATTAAATCACATTGCCATAAGATTGTTTGCCGTCTGGTTACTGCATTTTAGACTGTAAGCTTAGATATGTCATCCCTCAAGTCCTCAGAGTGTATTGACCGCAAATATGTCATTGTCATCTTGATACTTGCATGCCCCATCAACTTCTGAATCTTGATGGTATTAACGTCCTTATCCGCAAGCCCGCATGCGAAGCTATGCCGGAACTGATGGAGGTGGAACTTCACACCAGATAGGCGGTTGAGACGTTTGACCCAGTGTTTTAGTCCGTGGATGGAAAGGCCAGTGTCATCAACTCCCGACACGATGAGCGAGGATGTTTTGTATTTCCTAAGATTTCTTTCCCTGAAGTATTCCTTCAGGTGAAATGCAAGTGTGGAATGGATAGGTATGCTCCTTGTCTTCTTGGACTTGGACGTAACGCCCCGGACCGTGAGCATCTTGCCGTTAAGGTCAACGTCCCCGATCTGGAGTGAGATGAATTCGTTCTTCCTCAAGCCGCAGAAAAGCAACAGGTAAACCATAGCGGTATCCCGTCTGAGGAGTAATGGCTGTGAAGAATGTAGCGTTATGGCTGCGATTATCTGTTGTATTTCCTGTGGTTCAAGCGCTCGGTCGTCGGAATACTCAGCCTGCGGCGGCCTGATGCCTTCCAGCGGATCCTTTGCAATTATCCCCTTCTGACGGAGCCAAGCGAAAAAGCTTCTCAGCTTGCTCCAATAGGTTCGGATGGTGGAATCCTTTACCCCTCTTACCTTCATATCCTTACCTACGTTTCGCTCACGCTCATCCAGCCGTTGGAAGAAGAGCGTGATAATCTCTGGATCAAGTTCTTGAGGCGTGATTACCTCGGGCATCATATTGGCAAAGTGCCTGAATACCTCCCTGTATCCCCTTATGGTATCTGGGCGCAGACGCCTCGTGAACTGGCACTCGCGCGCGTAGTCCTCAAAATGCACGGAGAGGGCCTTCATGCCATAGCGCTGGAACCGATTATTGTTAGTTCCATATAGTTAGGCTGGTAATCTTTAGGATAGCTCAATTGGATGTATGGTTTCTGCTTCATAGGGGAAAAGCATATCGTGAAATCAATTTGGACAGTAGCATGGACAAATCGCCATGAAGGCTTTTATACAATTCTTTCATGCAATTGATTAATCAGGCAAACTTTAGTACATGAATCCCGACATCACCTACATTGCGAGGACCAACTTCCGTAACCGGAACCAGCCGTTTGGCATATACCAGAAGGACCGCCTCATGCACACCTACGTCATCGGCAAGACGGGCACGGGCAAGTCGACTCTGCTCCGCGCGATGCTCATGCAGGACGTGGAAGCGGGACGCGGAGCGTGTCTGCTAGATCCGCATGGCGACTTGGTGGAAAGCATCATTAAGGCCATTCCAGAGCACCGCCTGAAGGACGTTATCTATTTCGACATGCCCAACCCGTCGCTGCCTCTGAGGTACAACCCGTTCAGGAGGGTGTCGTACGGGAAGCGGTCGCTCGTCGCGTCCGGCATCATGGACGTGTTCAAGAAGCTCTGGTCGGACGCCTGGGGCGTAAAGCTCGAGCACATCCTGCGATACTCAATCCTCACGCTCCTGGACCAGCCAGAGGCCACGATCGCGGACATTCCGAGGATACTCCTGGAGAGCGGCTTCAGGAAGGAGGCCGTAAGGCACGTGCAGAACGAGAGCGTGAAGGCGTTCTGGCAGAAGGAATTTCCCAACTACAACAGGTACGACCTGCTGCCCGTGCTTAATAAGGTGGGTGGGATGCTCGCCCATCCGGTCATCAAGCGCGTGCTCATCGAGAACGCCGAGGACGTGTCGCTCAGGCGAGCCATGGACGAGGGAAAGATCGTGCTGCTGAACCTCGCTAAGGGCCACATCGGCGAGGACATGGCGCACCTACTTGGGGCTTTATTCATCAGCTCGATAGGCTCAGCAGCCTTCAGCAGGGCGGACACGCATGAAGAAGGGCGTGTACCCTTCCATCTTTACATGGACGAGTTCCACAACTTTACTACCCTCTCGCTCGTGAACATGTTCTCGGAACTGCGCAAGTTCGGTGTTAGCCTCACGCTTGCAAACCAGTACATGTATCAACTCGATGACGAGGTGAGACGGGCGATTCTGGGAAACGTAGGTACACTCATCGCATTCAGAGTTGGAGTTGAGGACGCCCAGTTCCTTTCTAGGGAATTGTACCCAGTTTTCCTGATGGAGGATTTTATAAATCTTGCCAATTACTGTATCTATCTAAAGCTCATGATTGCAGGCGTGCCTAGCAAGCCTTTTAGTGGCATAACAACAGAATTGTTCAATAATTAAACCACTACTCTACCCATTGAGCTTTTTACTAATTTTGGAGATGATGATTTCAATGTATTCGAAAATCCAAGCTCATTTTTTATTGCGCATATACTGTTTCTTAGAAAAAAGTTGTTCCACCCATTTTCACATTCACCACACATGGCTTTTTGCTTTGGTTGAAAAATTGAAAAAGTAGGTTCATTATGGCCTTAATGATAATACAAAGTATATAAGATAACTTGCTGAAAATTCTCATAGTTACCTAAATAAAGATTGTGGATAACTGACCTGACCTTCAAAAAAGTATAGGGAGTCGAGTCTATATATTCAAAAATCTTTTTGAGGAATTTTAAAGTATATTTTAGCATTCAAAGACAGTTATTTACCTTTAATCAAACCTAACTGCTTTGCTATATCTATAGTAAACTTTGTCATTGGCCTTTTATGTATATCTTCTTCTGAAGAATAGTTCCCTATTAAAAACCTATTAAATATTCCTGTAGATTTAAACAGTTTCGGAAATTGCTTTTTCAATTCCTTTTTGTAAGATTCAGTATATATTTCAGCCTTTATTATTAGTTCTTCAGCCAAATCTTTTTGCGTCTCGTAAATTCCACTAATGTCAAAAACTCCCTGAAAGCTTTCAGTTGGCAAAGTCACAAGTGGCTCCTTAAAGGAAAATTTAATGTCTGCAAATTTCCTACTTGTTAGGTATGTTGCTACACTTCCCTTTTCCAGTTCGAACGAAAAAGGAGATACTCCAATATTCTTTTTCTCATCATACAAAATGAAACTCACCCTTTTAGAACTTTTACAATTATTACAACTACCACAGACTGGGTAAAGATTATATAGTGATACACTAAAGCATGGATACTCGGCCTTTCCTAAATAATGATCAACTTGGAATTTTGCTTTATAAATAGGGTCTTCGTTGGCTCCTTTTTCTTCCTCAATGCAAACAGTTAACTGGGAGTTGCAGTATACACATGATTTTATCCCTATTTTATAAAAATAGTTAGGGTAGAAATCTGACCTTCTGGTGCTATATGCAAGCTTTTTCAGAAGTAGGTCTTTAAAGGTTTTATAGGAATCAGTTGCCTTTTCACTATCGGAGAAAATTCCGTCAAATTCACTCTTATACTTAAGGATTTCATCTGGCTTTGCAGTTATTATTTTATCCGAGAATGATAAAAGCTTTTCAACATAGTTCTTCTGCTTATCATTTAGGCTTGGGTCCTTCTTGAAAATATTAAGATTGGTTTTAATTTCGGTGGTAAATTTAAGAATGTCGGCATCGAAATTCCTGATCACTGCATCTACTAAATCATATGGAATTGCTATCATTAAGCTCTTTTTTAAGTTCTTGCAATCTTTTAATTTCAGCATCTATGTCACTATTGGACAACCCAATTTTATCCCTGTAAAGATCCATAAGACTTTCCTTTACCAAAGGTTCACCAATAAGTTGTATTATTCTATAGAGGCTATCGGTGTTTTTCTGTGTTTGGTTTTCTTTCCAAGAATCAATTTTGTTTATTATACTTTGTATTTTTCTATTTGCGAACTGTCCCATGAATCCGTTTTCAAGAAAGAAATCATTAGCTAAAAGATCATGAATATTTGCACCAAATGTTTTTTCCTTATTAGGAGAGGAAACGGCCTTTCCTGTTTCAGCGTTTAATGCTAATCGCAATATATTAGAGGATGGGATATCCGATAAAATAAAAGGAGAATGAGTGATGAATAGTATATTAACATTATGAATATTGTCCTGCAAACGAAGGTTTTTAAGACTATTCCATAAATTATTAATATAAGTTCTTTGCATTTCTGGGTGAAAGTAAAGTTCAACTTCATCAAATATTATATTGATATTATGGTACTTGAAAGTGTCTTCCTCATACATTACTGAACCTAAATTATATAGATGGTAGGTAATTGTATTGATTGAGAATATCTGTTGCTTTTCACCCGAACTCAAATCATTAAAGGTACCACGATATTTAAATGTTATATTGCTTTTAAAGAAGGGGGGAGGTACAAGATCTATAGTTCTTATACCAGGTGTATTTTTGATTTCCCGAATCTGGTTGGATAAAGATAAAATGTCATTTTCCTCTCCTGGTTTATAAATATTATACTTCAAATAGTTAATTGCCTGCCTGACTTTAAACGTGATGTGGCTAGTATCTTCTAATAGTTTAATTAGGTATGATTTGAGCCTTTCTCTATTGTTAGAAATCCATTTTGGAAGTCCTTCATAATTTCTTTTAAATTTTAGATACCTGTCAGCTATAGTTACTATTTTTAGATAGATATAATTTCTTGCTTCATATAGAAATTTCACCTCAAAATTTTCCTCAATTCTTAGAAGATTTATTACTACATCAACATCATCTTTCAGTAACTTCCCATAAGTATTATTATAATCTAAAATTTTCCTTTCCATTTTTTTTCTATCAAATTCTAGTACGAGTTTTACTGGCACTGACCCCGGTACTAATTCGGGTATGTTACCATGTTTAAAGTCAATCAAATTTGGTTCTAGAATATTAGAAAGCATTCTTGACTTTGCCAATCCTTCCTCACTATTTACGTCAATATTTCCTTTCTCTCTCAGGGGATTTAGTACTATCGGAACTTGGTAGCTATCATTTTTATGAAACAGGGGATATATCCAGTTGCCTGTAATGTTTGTATTCAGCGCATAGAGCGAATAATTCACTACAATGGAATAGCAAAAATCTTCAACATCAAAATTTCTAAAGGCTTCTTTTGCCTTATCATCTTCTGTAGATAAGTGATAAATATTACTTTGGTCTAGTTTATACTCAAATACCTCTACAGATTCTCCTACGGAAATTTTATAAAGCTTGTCTAGTTTGACAAACAAATCGGCGAATACTTCTTCTTCAACAAGTTTCTCTGTGGTTCCTATTTTTTTCGAGTATGCTATTTTGTTGATTATCAAATACAAGAATTCTGCTATCGTACTCTTCCCCGAGCCATTTTTTCCAACAACGGCAGAAATGGAAATGTTCAACCTATCCATACTATATAGCTCTACATCTTCATCCGGATTATAAGTAATTTCATTATCGCTTTTGACATTGAATAGATAAGAATGATAAAATTGATACAATTCGCCTTCAGTTAGAACTTTTATATGCTTTTGCCTTTCTTGTTTTCCTTCGTTGCCAGGCTTTGCTTTGGGACGTATGGCAATAATTTTAAAACCTCGTGTTCGTTCTTTTCGCCTTTGCTTGGCCGTTTCTTCTAATAGCTCAATAGGCTTGGAAATAATATTGGCTGTGCTACCACTGAATATAGCTCCTGAATATGAACTATTTGAATATAGATAGGAATCTCTGACTATATTTCTAAAGACGTCATCATACTCAAAATTACCTGCTCGCAAACGCAAGCACAAATTCATATACTCTTCATAGTAGCGTGGCCTGCTGTCTATAATTTTAAACGACTTTAAAAAATCAATTGTATTTCTATCCATGGGAAGAAACTCTTTCGAATTGATCCAAAATAAAAACGTAGTTAACGATGCAATATCAATTCCGTGCCATTCTTTAAGCGAACGAAAGTGCATTTTCGTCAAGCCATTCATACCGCTACGCATAATTTCATTAAACATGTCCCATATCTCGACCTGAATCAGTAAGCCCCTGTATTGCACAATCTGCGTAATAATTGGTGATGGGCAGTCATCGAAGGAAGTTGTATCATCTATACGTTCTTGAGAGTTAAATTCTTCAAAAAGCGAGTTAATAATTTCTTCTCTTTTTTTTGCAAAAATGTTAGGATAATTGAACGTAGCAAAGATTTGAATAGGGTCTAATCCCTTTTTGACCAATCCAGATGAGCTGGTATTAAAAAGCCCATCACCATTTAGCAATGCGAATTTTTTATTGATTAGGCGGCTATAAACATAAGCAGAGGGGTGGTCTTTATTATCTTCATATGCTTTTTGTAATAACTTAGCTATAATTCCATAAGCTTCGTACCAAGTGCTTAATATGTGGGTGTCTGACATATGGATGATAGATTAAATAATGCTAACATAACCATACTTTATTAATTGATGCTATATCTTATTGAAAGAATGTAACATTTGCTTGCACAATGCTTGCACAAACAAAAAAGCGGCTAGAACTTTCCGTCCTAACCGCTTGATTTTCAATGTCGGGGTACCAAGATTCGAACTTGGGACCCCCTGCTCCCAAAGCAGGTNNGCGCTAACCGGGCTGCGCTACACCCCGAACTATTTTTCAAGTTTTTATAGAGTCTTGAAAACTCTGCGGTGAGGGAGGGATTCGAACCCTCGGTACAGTTTGACCCGTACGACAGTTTAGCAAACTGTTGGTTTCGGCCTCTCACCCACCTCACCTTTTTGCCGAAACAAAAAATCCTTTTTTTCAAAAGGGAGTGCAAATATATAATTTCTTAAAAGCACACCAAATAATTAGCTAAACTTTCTGAATATTTTTTTGGCCTGCTTGCTGGCCAGTTCGTGATTCTTTCCTTTTTCGTGCCAGGAGCCGCCTATTAGGCTCGAAATAAAGGTTAGGCCTAAGGCAATAATCAATGGAGCTAAAACTTTTTTCATAACAAAATCATTTAGTTAGGTAAAATAATGACTCACTCCGGTACATGACCGCAGTGTTGTTGTGAGAAGTTTGTAGCTACTATACTCTAAATAAAGTTGTAATGTTTCAATAGTAGACCGATAATTTTAGTATTTCCCGGACTAATCCATTTATGTGGATTTATTGCATCATTAATTTGGGCATTTCACTTGTCCAAGCTGTTTACCTGTCATGGCACCGGATTTTAAGGTTTATGTTTTTTGAAATAACTAAAAATTATAATCATGAATAATCATATTGGCTCAGCAGAGCAAGACGAAAAAATTCAAAATTTAGGTGGAAGCGAAGCGGTGAAACAAATTAAGGACCTGGTAGATAAATCCGGCATCTGCTTTTTTTGTACCACAGTTTCCAAAGCATCAATGGGAACAAGGCCAATGGCGGCACAACAGGTAGATGAGCAGGGGAACCTATGGTTCCTGAGTGCTAAGGAAAGTGAGAAAAATAAGGAAATAGCCGCAGACCCGAGTGTGATGCTGCATTTTATGGGTTCCAATGCCGATTTTCTTTATCTGGAAGGTAAAGCGAGCATTAGCTACGATAAGGCAAAGATAAAAGAGCTCTGGAACCCATTGGTCAAAACCTGGTTTACCGAAGGTGTAGACGATCCGCGTATTTCTATTATAAAAGTAGAGCCTACCCAAGGCTACTATTGGACTACACAGCACGGCAATGTTGTCTCTACTATCAAAATAGCCTTTGGAGCACTGGTGGGTAAAACGTTTGATGATTCAAAAGAAGGTAAGCTTCTTGTATAACTGAGACTATAGCTTATATTAGTATTAAGGCTTAAAGGAGTATATTTCCTTTAAGCCTTATTTTTTGGTATCAGTTAAACATATCCAGATAGTTTTACTCTCCGGCATCCAGAGCATCAAAATACTTCACTATGTTCCTTTTCAGTAGTTCTTCCTGCTCTTTTATATTAAAGGTAGGCATGCCCATATTCTGCTCGTAGTGCGGCCAGCCTTCTTCATCATCTCCCATATACTTATAATAGCCTTCTTCGCTCAGCAGTTTGCATATAGCCACATGCATCAGGTTTTGCTTATCTTCTTTCTCCCAGGTTTCCTTTATCATGCCCACCTCGTTCATGCCTATTACAAAAAGCAGCGAGTTCAGGTCGGGCCGCTGGCCAAATTGCTCCTTAACACGGTTGCGCACCCGGTACCACTTAAAAGCAAAGTCGTCGTCTTTCTTAGTTTCTTCCACCTGCCAAAATTACTCTACCAATCCGATACTCAAAGCCGGCAGGTACTATTTCAATAAATTAGCTACGGCATGAAGGAAAAATCAGCATTATTGCAATAAAATCTACCAATCGATGAGTTTACATTCTATACCAACCGTGGACCTGAGCACATTTGCCAAAGGTGACATGGAAGCCAAGCACAAATTTGTAGAACAACTGGGCAGTGCTTTTGAAGACGTGGGCTTTGTATCAGTAAAAAACCATGGTGTACCTCAGGAGGTTATCGACCGCTTTTATACAGCTATTCAGCAGTTCTTTGCATTGCCTACTGAAGTAAAACGTTCGTACGAAATACCCGAATTGGCGGGTCAGCGAGGCTACACGTCATTTGGCAAGGAACATGCCAAGGGCAGCGATGCGCCGGACCTGAAAGAATTTTGGCAGATAGGCCAGGAGGTACAGGGCACTGCGAGCGAAAACTATCCACCAAATGTGCAGGTGCAGGATCTTCCGGGATTCAGCGAACTGGGTACAGAGCTGTATAAATCATTTGAGGAAAGCGGTCGCCTGCTATTGCGCGCCATCGCTATACATTTGGGCATTGGCGAGTTTTACTTCGACCAGCACATACACAATGGTAACTCCATACTGCGTGCCATACATTACCCGCCTATAGTAAATGAGCCAAAGAGTGCGATACGCGCCGAGCAGCACGAGGACATCAACCTGATAACCCTGCTTGTGGGAGCATCGGCAGAGGGACTGCAATTGCTGAACCGCAACAACCAATGGCTGGATATAACAGCACCTGAAGGCTGCCTGGTGGTTAATGTGGGCGATATGCTACAGCGACTAACGAACAACAAGCTGAAGTCCACCACGCACCGTGTGGTGAACCCCTCACGCGAAAAGTGGCACACATCGCGCTACTCTATCCCATTTTTCCTGCACCCGAAAAGCGAGATGAGCCTTAACTGCCTGGAGTCTTGCACAGATGCGCAAACTCCCGCAGCTTATGAGCCGATAACAGCGGGTGAGTATCTTGATGAAAGGCTAAGGGAAATAGGATTGAAGAAATAATTTACCGCAATAAATACTACACATAAAAAAAAGGTCTTCCGCTGGCAGTGGAAGACCTTTTTTTCAAGAGACCAAAAGAGATTAAACTTTCTCAGCCAATACTTTACCTGCTTTGAAACGTACTACGTTTTTAGCTTTGATTTTTATTTCTTTTCCTGTGCGTGGGTTGCGGCCTTTACGAGCAGCACGTTTAACTACAGTGAAAGTTCCGAAACCAACTAGAGTAACGCGGTCGCCTTTTTTCAAAGCACCTTGGATACTGCTGATTACTGCATCTAAAGAATCATTTGCCTGACCTTTTGTAAGACCTGCAGCAGCTGCAATTTTGTCTACTAAATCGCCTTTGTTCATTGCGAATAAATTTGGAGTGTGATATAAATGACTTAACGACCGTAAAAATATGAGGCGTAGCAAGGCTTACAAGCCCTAAATAGTCTGTAACTGTTGATAACTGCCATTTTTTTATGCAATTTTTGGCACGACACCATTCAAACATAATGATACCAATGGTTTTGCATGCTACAACCCTTTATCAAACACCTGTTTTCTGTTGATATTTATATTACGTATTATCTGTATTAGCCCGTGTACGGTGGCTTTTGGCGGCACAACGTATTTTGTTTATTATCGTACACCAAGAAAGAAGCACATACAATGAGGAACAAAACGAGCTATATTTTATACCTGCTGCTATGCAGTTTCATGCTGTCTACCATGGCCTGCAAAAGCGGTAAGTTTACCTGCCCTGCCTACGGAGGCGGTGGCGGAGCAAGCGCGGGCATGCCCAAATCCACCAAAACAAAAAGCGGGGTTTTCCCTCCGGGTAAAAAGTAAGCAGTTAACCTTTTGTGAAGAATTAGATTTCATACAAAAGGCAGTACGCCCTATTTTTGCACAAAATCAGTTTTATGGCATCGGTCGAAGAGTTAAAAGATATTTGCAGTCAGGTACGCAGGGATATAGTACGCATGGTACATGCGGTAAACAGTGGCCACCCGGGTGGTTCATTGGGTTGTACAGAGTTTTTTGTAGCACTATATAATGGTATACTAAAACGCAAGCCAGGTTTTGATATGGATGGTAAAGAAGAAGACCTGTTCTTCCTGTCCAATGGCCACATATCGCCTGTTTGGTATAGCGTACTGGCACGTGCAGGTTACTTCGAGGTAAGTGAGCTGGCTACATTCCGCAAGCTGAACTCCAGGTTGCAGGGCCACCCCACACCACATGAACATCTACCCGGCATACACGTAGCATCGGGCTCGCTGGGCCAGGGTATGAGCGTGGGCATAGGCGCAGCGCTTACCAAAAAACTGAATGGCGAAGACACATTGATATATACCCTGTGCGGCGATGGCGAGCTACAGGAAGGGCAGAACTGGGAAGCACTCATGTTTGCCGCGCACAACAAGGTAGACAACCTGATAGCCACCCTGGACTACAACGGCCAGCAAATAGACGGCTCTACCGAAAAGGTATTGTCGCTGGGCGATATAGAGGCTAAGATCACAGCTTTCGGCTGGCACGTGCTATGGATAAAAAACGGCAATGATATAGAAGAGGTAGTAAAAGTATTGGGCGAAGCCAAAGCCGCTACCGGCAAGGGCAAACCTGTATTTGTAATCATGCATACGGTAATGGGCAACGGGGTTGACTTTATGATGCAGGGCCACAAATGGCACGGTGTGGCTCCAAATGATGCACAGCTTGCAGAGGCACTATTGCAGTTGAAAGAAACAGCGAACGATTACTAAGGTTTGTTTAAACATATTTTTAGCAACGGCATCTTTTACTTCGGTACAAGGTGCCGTTTGTGTTTTCCCCTACTTATACCAATTCTCCCTCACAATATTTTCCCAAACCTTCTCAGGTAAAAAGTACTGCATGCTTACGCCTTTGGCTATATTTTCCCTCACGAAAGAGGCTGAGATATTCAGCAGCGGCACATCCAATACTGTTACGTTTTTTTCGCCCTCATAGGGGTTTCCCAAAGCCCCTTCGCGCTTGTAAACGTATATCGGGAAGCGTGCAATTATCTGCTCGTAGTTTTTCCACTTGTGCAGGGTTTGCAGGTTGTCGCCGCCCATTATCAGGCAAAAGCTGTGCATGGGGTATTTCTCCTGTATGTGCACCAGCGTGTCTATGGTGTACGAAGGCTTTGGCAGCTTAAACTCTATATCGCTGGCGCGCAGCTTCACATTGTCGCCTATGCCCAGCTGCACCAGATGCATGCGGTCGTATTCGTTCAGCAGGCTCTCCTTCTTTTTAAACGGGTTCAGCGGGCTTACCACAAACCATACCTGATCCAGGTCGGTAGTTTCTACCAGATAGCTGCCTATCATCAGGTGCCCGTTGTGTATGGGGTTAAAGGAGCCGAAAAACAAACCTATGCGCATATGCATTGCAATATACAACTTGCTCTAGGTATTGAAAGCCGAATACTAATAATTTGCAAATGCCGTTACTGTTGAAACAGGTTTGCTATTTTCGCAGCACAATAGATAGTAATGAGCGCCCCCCTTATAAATAAAGTAGCCCAAAAGGCCATAGTGACCCTGGACCTGGAGGCTTACCTGCCTGCAGTGGACGCCGTAGTCGCCGTAGACCTCAAAGATTTCCTTTTTCGCGGCCTGATACTACGCGAAGCAGATTTTCGAGCACAGGTAGAGGCAACCGACTGGTCTGCTTACCAGGGCAAATACGTTACCATATTCTGCTCCGCCGATGCCATCATACCCATGTGGGCCTATATGGTGCTATCGTCGGTATTGGCGCCTTATGCCCTGGATGTGATAGCAGGCGATACCAACAAAGCCATACAGCAGATTCTTTTGAATAACCTGTCTGCCCTCGACACCAAGCCATTTGAAGGCACGCGTGTGGTAATAAAAGGCTGTGGCGACCGCGAGGTAGACAATGCCGCCTTTATAGCAATAACCCGGAAGCTAACAGGCATAAGCCGCGCCATTATGTATGGCGAACCATGCTCTACCGTACCTATCTGGCGGAAAACAGCAGACTAACAACCTTGCACACACTCAACAAAATGATGATGACGAAAACAAAAATTATAGCTACTGTGCTGGTAGCAATGGTACTGGGCTTTGCCTCCGCTACTGCTATCAATAAGTACAACTGGTTTGGCCCGCGCGTAAACATTTTCGACAAAACCCGCCTCGAAACCCCACAGCTGCAAATAGCCAATGCCAAAGACTCCGCTGCGCTGGTGCACCCGTTGCGCATTTCGGGCGAATTAACCTTTGCCGGTGAGCGCGTGCCACTGGAGGACCCGGATGTGATGGAGCGCATGGACCGCGAGCTACAGGTAAATGCCTACTGGCAGTCGAATACGGTACTGAGCATGAAGCTGGCCAATCGCTACTTTCCCGAAATAGAAAAGATACTATTGGAGGAAGGCGTGCCTGCCGACTTTAAGTACCTTGCCCTGATCGAAAGCGGTTTCCGCGATGCAGTAAGCCCCTCTGGTGCCGCAGGTTTCTGGCAGTTTCTGGGGGCTACCGGCAGGCAATACGGCCTGGAAGTGCGCCCTGATGTGGATGAGCGCTACAACATAGACAAGGCCACCCGCGCTACCTGCAAGTACCTGAGGCAAGCCAAAGAAAAGCTGGGCTCTTGGACGGCTGCTGCGGCATCGTACAACATAGGCATGGGCGGCCTGCAGGAGCGCATGACTGCACAGAACACCCGCGACTATTACGAGCTGATGCTGACCTCCGAAACCAGCCGATAC
>DLGO01000084.1 GCA_002482725.1 Bacteroidetes bacterium UBA7692
ATTGGCATGAATCTTTTATGCTCATGCAGTTAAATACAAAAAGTACTATGAGAAAGTGTACCGTTAAGATGTGGGCAGCCAATATTTACGATGAAGCGAACAATAAAATTGGTGGCGGCGTGTGGGAATTTATCTCCGCTAAATTCCACGAATGGGGATACGAAGCTTACGACAATGTCAGCTTTTCAGTAGGCATAGTGGAACTGGAGGATGGTAAAGTAAAAATGGTTACGCCGGATCAGATTATGTTTTCTACGGAGTAAAAGCCTATAACTACCAAATTCTAAATTTTTGCCCTATTTGTCACGGCTGACTTATTTTTGTACAATTAAGTCAACCGCATGAAAATCCTCATCAACATCCTCGCCCTGGCCGTAGCAGCGGGCCTTGCCATCTACTTTACTCGTAAAAAGAGCAAAGAGGATAAAGCCTATTTCGGAGAGTTGTCAGAGCCCTCAGCCTCAGACAAGCGGATTATGGCTGCCTACAAAAAATCATACAAACCTATACCGCAGGATAACCGCTTTGCTACTATAGAAAAGGATGGCTGGCAACTTGAGGATATTACCTTCAACGCCACCCAATTTGTATATAGTAATCCATTGCCCACCGCTGCGCAAAAAGCAGAACTTAAAACAGGCCGGTTGGTAAAGCTGAATTTTGTAGATAGGGAAGGGGAGGTAGAGCGCATGTGGGTGGAGGTATCAGGCAAAGAGGGTGAGTTATTCAAAGGCATTTTGAGGAACGACTCCTACGGCAGTGATTCTTTGATAGATGGCAAAGAAATCTGGTTCCACGCCAATCATATAATGCAGATTGGAGAGCGTGAAGAATAAAATTTACCTAAGTCTGGTTTGGATAATTGCCACCGTATGGCTGGCCAACGGCCTCTTGTGCAAAATACTCAACTTGGTTCCCCGCCACCAAAAGATTGTAGCCCGTATTTTGGGCGCTGAACACGTTGATGTATTTACCAAAGCTATAGGGGTAGGAGAGGTGCTTATTGCACTCTGGATTATTAGCAGCTACAAACCGCGCCTCTGCGCTATAGTGCAGATTACATTGGTTCTGGCCATGAACATCATGGAGTTGATACTAGTGCCCGATTTATTGCTTTTCGGCAGGCTCAATGCCTTTTTTGCGCTTTGCTTTGTTATAGTTGTATATTGCCATCAGTTCGTTTTAAGACCCCGCTCGGCACTGTAGCCTCGCGGAAAACAAAGTGGGGACAGGGCTATGTTTTCATTCCTGAAAAATCATCCTTTTGCAGTCGAGGCTTTCTTCGATAGCTCACTGGTGCTCACCTTTGCGGTGCCAAAGGAGCAATTGCAATCCCTTATTCCTGAGTGCTTATCCCTCGATACCTTTGATGATAAATGGGCGTTTATTGCCGTGGCCATGGTACAGACCAAAGGCTTGCGGCCAAAAGGTTTTCCCGAGTTCATGGGCAGCGATTTCTTTCTTACCGGCTACCGCATTTTTGTCCGTTATAATACTGTTGGGGGCAGGGGATTGCGCGGTTTGTACATCCTCGGCTCCGAAACCGATAAGCTGAAAATGAAATGGATGGGCAACTTTTTTACGCACTACAGGTACCAGCTGATGGATATACAGCAAAAATCAGAAGGCCGTATTTCATCCATCACCGCACCTCAATCCGGCTTCTCTGTGCAGGTCGACTATACCGCTCAGGATGTGCAGCTGCCCGCAGCTTCCCCTTTCCCCGATTGGGCAGAGGCACGCAAGTTTGCAGGTCCTATGCCTTTCACATTTTCTTATAATGCGGAAACGAAAGAAGTGCTCATGATAGAAGGTGTGCGCCACCACTGGAAGCCCGCCCCCGTTCAGGTACTCAGCTACAATATCCCTTTCGTCAACAAGCTGCAGTTGCAGGGCATTCAACTGGCCAATGCCTTTGTTATTAATCAGGTGCCATATTTCTGGAAAAAAGGAAAGACCGAAACATGGAACCCATAAGAAAACCCTGGCAGGGCGTTACCAATATCATCCGCTTCAACTGGCATTTTTATGTACTGTCTGCATTATTGCTGGTAGTTATAGTCGGTAGCGCGCTGTTCTTTGGCAAAGCCTACACAGGGGCTTTGTTGTTACTGTGTGCGCTCATGGTATCTGTCATTGGCATATCGCTGTTGGTATCGTGGTACATATACGACCTCTCTGGTTTGTATGGCATGCAGTGGCTTACAGATATACCTGTCAACACCCGTGGCTCCATCGCCAACATCCATGCGGGCTTCGATGAAACCAGCCACCTGCTCCACACCAAATACCCCAATGCCAAGCTTACGGTACTCGATTTCTATGATCCTACGCTGCACACCGAGGTATCTATAAAACGCGCCCGCAAGGCATATCCCCCATATCCCGGTACTATTGCCATATCAACCACCAGAGCGTTACCTTTTGCCGATAATGAGCTGGATACCATCTTCCTTATTTTTGCAGCACACGAAATCCGCGATAACGCTGAGCGCATAACCTTCTTCAAAGAACTGCGCCGCGTGCTATCTCCTGGTGGGCGCATCGTTATCACAGAGCACTTGCGCAATCCGCCCAACTTCATCGCATACAATATCGGCTTCCTGCATTTCCTGCCACGGCATACCTGGCTTGCCACATTCAGCCATGCAGGTTTTACGGTAGTATCAGAAAATACATTCACTCCATTCATCACCACCTTTACACTCAGCAAACATGGAACTACACCTTAGGATTATCGGCACCTTACTTTCATTGCTCGCATTCGTGCACATCATCTTCCCGCGCTATTTCAACTGGAAAAAGGAGCTTGCCTCCCTTAGCCTCATAAACCGGCAAATGATGCAGGTGCATACCATCTTCATAGCCTTTACCGTGTTGCTCATTGGTCTGCTCTGCCTCACTTCTGCGCACGAGCTGGTTACTACAGAGCTGGGCCGCAGGATCACCCTCGGCCTTGGCGTCTTCTGGGCCGTCCGCTTCATCTTCCAGCTGTTCGTCTACTCCGGCGAACTATGGAAAGGCAAACGCTTCGAAACCACTGTGCATATAGCCTTCACCTTCTTTTGGCTATACATGAGCGCCGTATTCTTCGGTATCTATTTCGAGCTGGCGGTGTGATGGATCAATTACTTCAGCACCTTTCTCTTTACCACCTTTCCATCCTTGTCATAAGTCTTCCATTCACCTACCTGCTTATCTTTCTCAAAGGTCTTTTCATCTTCCGGCTTTCCATTTTCATGGTAGCGTATCCACGCACCTGTCCTCAGGTCCATATCAAATGACCCTGTCTGTAGCAACTCACCGCTCTCCCTGAACCATTCCCACGGTCCATGCATCTTACCCTCTTTAAAATCACCGCTGGCCCTCACAGCACCGCTTTTCAGGTAATACTTCCATAACCCTGTCTTTTCGCCATTGATATAAGCACCCTCGCAGGCAATGGAGCCTCCTTTAAAATACTCTTTAAAGACCCCGTTCTTCAGTTTGCCCTCGCTATCGTATTTACTCTTGTCGAATTTCATAAGTCATTATTAAGCCAATACAAGATAAAATCATTTGAATATTATTAGCTAAAGCCTATTATGCGCTATCATTGTACTATGGACAAAGGCATCTTCTTAGTAGCTATCGGTGGCCTGCTTGGCTGCATTGCCCGCTACCTTACCGGTTCATATTTTACTAAAACATTTCCCGGCGATTTTCCTTACGGCACATTTGTAGTCAATATCATTGGCTGCCTTGCTATCGGCATATTCTATGGCCTTTCGGAGCGGTTCAACTGGTTTACACCTGAATGGCGCCTTTTCCTTACCACAGGCTTTTGCGGTAGCTTTACTACCTTCTCCTCCTTCGCTTTCGAAAACGTAAAGCTTCTGCAGAGCGGCAGCTACCTCACTTTTGCGGCTTACAGCCTGTTCAGCTTTGCTATTGGCCTTGCTGCTGTGCTTGCGGGCCTTGCTGCTACTAAGCTATAGGCACAAAAAAAGCCGCTCAGTGAGCAGCTTTTTTTCAAATGTTTTTCTGTATTTATTTACGCAAGGCTTATTTCTTCATCCTGCTCATCAAAAAACTTGTAGTCGGTAAACGACAGGTCTTCGTTGCTGTATATTTTGATGAAGTTTTTGTATTGCCACCACCATTTCATCTGTATGCTTGGCATTCCTTTTTTCAGGTAAGCCTGCACTATCGGGTGCACATATAGTTTCAGTGTTCTGTGCGATGCCGACAAATGCTCCAGATCGCTTTCTATCTCGTCCCTCAACATCAGCGAAGAGCTGATAGTACCCGTTCCGGCACATGTGCTGCAAACCTCTGTAGTAGTTATGGCTATTTCCGGCCTTACCCTTTCGCGTGTTATCTGCATCAGGTTAAACTTCGATAGCTGTAATATAGTATGAGTGGCACGATCCTTATCCATAAACTCGCGCATCTTGTTGTACAGCTCCAGTTTATGCTCAGGCAGCTTCATATCTATAAAGTCGATAACGATGATGCCTCCCAGGTCGCGCAGCCTTAGTTGCCTTGCTATCTCCTCTGCTACTTCTATGTTGGTGCGCAGGGCATTGTTCTCCTGTGTGCCTTCGGTGGTGTTGCGGTGTCCGCTGTTCACGTCTATTACATGCAGGGCTTCTGTCTTTTCTATTATCAGGTAGCAACCGTTAGGTAATGTCACCGTTCTGCCAAAAGAAGCCTTTATCTGCTTCGTTATACCGAAGTGGTCATACATAGGCACTTTGCCTGTGTAGGTGCTTACCAGTCCTTTTTTGTCCGAGGCTATGCGCTCTATATAGTCCTCCAGGTCTTGGCTTAGCGCAGGGCTGTTGGTTACTATCTTGTTAAAGTCCGGGTTCAGCAGGTCGCGTAGTATGCCTGTGGTTTTATCCACCTCGCTCAGTACTTTTTTCACCGGCTGTGCGCCTTTCAGGTTAGCGGTCATTTCTTTCCACTTTTCTACCAGCATCAGCAGGTCGGCTTGTAGCAGCTCAGCTCCCTTTCCGGCAGCCTGGGTGCGTACTATCACGCCAAAGTTCTTTGGTCGCACACTGTCCACCAGCTGGCGAAGGCGCTTGCGCTCATCTGCACTGTCAATTTTCTTTGATATGCCTACCGAATCGCTGAATGGTGTAAGCACCAGAAAGCGGCCTGCTATCGACACTTCGCAGGTCAGGCGCGGGCCTTTGGTAGATATAGGTTCCTTCAATATCTGTACAAGCAGGTGTGTTTTGTTGTGCAAAACATCCTTTATGGTGCCTGTCTTTACTATCTCCGGTTCTTTTTCAAAGTTATTCAGCGTGCCGTCTATGGCGCCTGCTATGGCATGTGATGCATACTTCATCAGCGAGCGTATGTCCGGGCTCAGATCCGTATAGTGGATGAACGCGTCTTTTTCATGCCCCACATCTATGAATGCGGCATTCAATCCCGGCAACACCTTTTTGATTTTGCCAAGATATATATCCCCTACGTTAAACTGATTGGTAACACGCTCCTGATGCAGCTCTACGAGCATTTTATCTTCCAGCATGGCCACATCAGTACCGTTTGGGCCTGTATGTATTATTAATTCTTTATTCACTACAAAACGATTAAAGCCCCGTGAAACACGGGGTTATGGATATAGTTTCGGTAAAGTAGAGGTAGATTTATAGAAACTAATCAACCAACATATACACGGGCATTAGTTATAGCTATGCTTATGAATATGTTGGTTGAACGTAAAAAAAATGCACTGAACTATCCGTTCAGGCTATTATTTTTTCTTATGTCTGTTCTTTCTAAGACGTTTTTTGCGTTTGTGAGTAGCAATTTTGTGGCGTTTTCTTTTTTTACCGCAAGGCATGTTCTATTATTTAAATTATAAAATTAACTATTCTTTATATTAGCTATGTAGCTATCTATTTCTTTTCTCAAGTCCGGATTATCCACTTGTTTCCTGCATTTTTCAAAAAGCTCTATAGCTTTTTTCTTATTGCCGTTCCCACGGTATGCTTCTGCTAACAGAAACATAGCCTCCGAATTTTGAGGGCGCAATGATAATACTTTTTCGAAACGAATTATAGCTTTATCGTATTGCCCCGATACCAAACTGAACCTGCCAAGGGTAAATTGGGCCTCTTCCACGGTAGAATCCGCCCTTACTATCTCCAGCAGCATGCCTATTCCTTTCATCGGATTTTCACCTCCTTCTACATAAGTAGATGCCAGTTTTACCTTGTTGCTTACCGTAGGCGACAGCTCCACTGCCTTGGTATATGCTGCCTCAGCTTTCTTCGCTGTAAATCCCTTAATGTCTTGTTGCTCAACACCTTGTGCTATAGCCATCCACCTGTCACCGGCTATTGCCCAGTGTATTGTATCGTTGGCCAGGGCAGCGGCTTCACTTACGTAGTAGGCATTGCCCATGGGGTCGCGCAGGCGCGAGTACATGGCCGCCAGTTTTTCTGCCGCTTCCATCTTACTTGTCCGCTCGGTATTGGCAGAAAGTTTTTTGAAATTGGCCTTCATTTCTGTTATTATTTTTTGTGTGTCGGCTCCCGTTAGCTGTTTCAGGCTCTCTTCCAGGTATCTTTCTATATCAAATGTTGCTGCAGCATGGTCGTGGTCATCGTGTTCGCTGGCAGTAGCGCTCATCTCAGGGGCTGTTTCCTTCACGGCAGTTTTAGTCCTGGCAAATAAAAAAATGCCAATTACAAGTACCCCTGCAACCCCTACCGCTATCCACTGATTCTTTTGCATATAAAATATTGAGGCGCAAAAATAGACGCTTCGTATACTATACTGCATATTCGTGCGTTTATTTTTCGTTTTATTTTATTTGTCATATGCAAAGAACAGTCCTCTACATAGCTATTTTATTTCTCTCTTTTGCTGCAAATGCACAACCAGAGCGCATTTTAGGCAACTGGCAGTTGCATTTCCCCTACAAGGATGTAGTAGGGGTAGAAGATGCCGGCTCCAAAGTTTACGTAGCAGGCCTGCTGTCGCTATACTCCTACGAGAAGGAAAATGGCAATATTGATATTTTTGATAAAGTGAGCCCGCTAAATGATGTGGGTGTTAAATCAATAGACTATGAGCGCAATACAAAGGTGCTGGCCATAGCCTACGAAAACTCTAACCTGGATATACTGGTAGATGGTAAGGAACTGGTAAATATTCCTGATATAAAGAATAAGGTAGTTGCCGGTACCAAGAATATTAATGGCGTTTACTGCTTTGGGTCCAAGGTTTACCTTTCTACCGATATAGGCCTGGTTGTTATCAATGTATCTAAAAAAGAAGTGCAAAGCGCTTATGTAATAGGTAAAACAGGCGATAACGTAAGGGTGAATGATGCTGTGGTGACCAATGACATATTGCTGGCTGCTACTGCCGAAGGGGTAAAGTTGGCTCCTGTTAACGCTGCCAATCTACAGAACTATCTTTCATGGACTCACTTTGACTATAGCCTTGGCTTGCCCGCAAAATTTGCTGCGCATGTCGAAGTGGCAAACGGGAAATATTATGCCGCCATCAGCGATACTTTGTTTCAGTTTAGCGGCGGTAGCTGGTCAAAGCTGGCTTATGACTCAGGATGGGTAATCAAAAACCTGGAAACAATAGATGGCAAGCTGTATATAAGTGAATGGAAAGGCAATGATTTTGCCCGTGTGGGTATACTGGACAATAGCGGCGTATTAACGTATGTAGTACCGCCTGCAGGGGTGCGGACCTTGCAGTACCAGCCCGATAATGCAGGTAATGTATGGGTGGCAGATTTATACAATGGTATGATAAAAAACGGTGAAAAGATTTTGCCAAACGGGCCTTTTACCACTAGTTGCTTTTCTGTAAAAGCGCAGGGCGATAATATGTTTGTAGCAGGTGGTGGTACCAATACTGCATTTGACTATACATACAATGTAGCCGGTATGTATATGCTGAACGAAGCTAACAGGCAATGGAAAAACTATAACATATACAATACCCAGAACCTGCAAGGGTTTCTGGATGTAATAGGTGTTTCAACAAATAGCTCAGGTACTAAGGCTTACTTCTGCTCAAATCTGGATGGCATTGCCATGTTAAGGGCCGATGATGGTTTTATTCTTCACTTTGATTATACAAATTCTCCTTTGGAGGCTGCGGTTGGTAGTCCCGGTGCTACCCGTGTTACCAGTATTGCTGTAGACAGGGATGAGAACGTATGGATGACAAATTTCAATACCTATTCGCCCTTGGTATTGCTGAAAGCCGATGGTACATGGAAACGCTTCCCACTGCTGTCGTTGGACCAGTTGGGTAAAAAAATGATCATAGACCGCAATGGGTATAAATGGATACCTACCCGTAAGCCTGATGGTATTATGGTATACTATGAAGGGGACGACATAGATAACAGCAATGATGATGTTACACGTTTTCTGTCATCGGGTGGCGGAAATGGCAATCTGAATAATGTAGTGGTGAATGCTATTGTAGAAGACAAGGATGGAGATGTATGGGTAGGTACAGATGAAGGTATCGAAATATTCTATTGCGCAGGTTCGGTGCTTTCGCAAAATAGCTGCGATGCGCAGCGTATTGTGGTAGAGCGCGATGGTTTCAATGGCTACCTGTTTGGTACAGAGGTTATCCGGTCCATTACCATAGATGCTGCCAATCGCAAATGGGTAGGCACCAACAGTGGCGCATGGCTTATATCTGCCAATGGCAAAGAGGAACTGCTGCACTTTACCACCGAGAACAGTCCATTGCCTTCAAATTTTGTAAGCGACATTACAGTAAACAATACCACAGGCGAGGTATTCTTTGCTACGGAAAAAGGAATAGCCAGCTTTTTGGGTGATGCCATATCGGGCGGCGAAACCTGTACAGGTGCTTTTGTATATCCTAATCCGGTTAAGCCTGAGTACACAGGTCCAATAGCTATCAAAGGGCTGGTAGACGATGCCTATGTAAAGATTACCGATGTATCCGGGCTACTGGTTTACCAGGGCAAAGCCAATGGCGGGCAAATGATATGGAATGGAAATGACTATAATGGCAGGCGTGCTGCCAGCGGTATTTACACCGTATTCAGCTCTACGCCGGATGGCAAGGGCGGTAAGTGCGTGGGTAAAATTGCTTTTATCAATTAATTATGGTTTAGCTATAAAATAAGAAAGGCCGCTCATGAGCGGCCTTTCTTATTTTATATACTGTCTATACAAACTAGGTTTGTATGATGCCTACGTTGAAGTCTTTGGTGATAGGGGAGTGGTTGGCCATTTCTATACCCATAGATATCACCTTGCGCGTTTCTATAGGATCTATAATGCCATCTGTCCAAAGCCTTGCTGCTGCATACTTAGGGTCTAGCGTCCTTTCGTATTTGCTACGTATGCCTTCCAGTAGTTCTTTTTCCTTTTCAGGGTCTATCACTTCGCCTTTTGCTTTCAGGTTGGCTACTTGTATTTGTAGCATCGTTTTAGCCGCCTGCTCGCCACCCATTACCGCTATGCGCGAGTTTGGCCATGCAAATATCAACCTTGGGTCGTATGCTTTGCCACACATGGCGTAGTTGCCCGCACCGTATGAGTTGCCTATCATTATGGTAAACTTAGGCACTACAGAGTTAGCTACTGCGCTTACCAGCTTGGCGCCATCTTTTATTATACCGCCCTGCTCGCTTCTGCTGCCCACCATAAATCCTGTTACGTCTTGCAGGAATACCAGTGGTATACGTTTCTGGTTGCAGTTCATTATAAAGCGTGCTGCCTTGTCTGCGCTATCGCTGTATATCACACCGCCAAACTGCATTTCGCCTTTCTTGCTCTTCACCACCTTGCGCTGGTTGGCTACTATGCCTACTGCCCAGCCGTCTATGCGTGCATAAGCGCATACTATGCTCTTGCCAAATCCTTCTTTGTATTCTTCTATTTCACTGTTGTCTACCAGGCATTTCAGCAGCTCTATGGTATCGTATTGCTTGCCATTGTCTGCAGGCACTATTCCATAGATATCTTTTTCGTCGCTTTTTGGTTTGGCAGGTTCTGCACGGTCAAATCCGGCTTTTTCCCTGTGGCCCATTTTATCTACCAGGTTGCGTATGGTAGCCAGGCACTCCTGGTCATCTTTCATTTTATAGTCTGTTACACCCGATATTTCGCAGTGGGTGGTTGCGCCGCCCAGTGTTTCGTTGTCTATATCTTCGCCTATGGCACTTTTTACCAGGTACGATCCTGCCAGGAACACAGAGCCTGTTCCCTCTACTATCAGTGCTTCATCGCTCATTATAGGCAGGTAGGCACCACCTGCCACACAGCTTCCCATTATGGCTGATATTTGTGGTATGCCCATAGAACTCATTACCGCATTGTTGCGGAATATCCTTCCGAAATGCTCCTTATCCGGGAAAACTTCATCCTGCATAGGCAAAAATGCTCCTGCGCTATCCACCAGGTATATAATAGGTATGCGGTTTTCCATCGCTATTTCCTGTGCGCGCAGGTTCTTT
>DLGO01000145.1 GCA_002482725.1 Bacteroidetes bacterium UBA7692
TTTGTCAGCAGAAAAAGCGGGTATAATACCCGCTTTTTCTGCTGACAAACTTGTTTTATACCGGTTCAAAACGATCAAATAACAACATATAATGCACGTAGATATTCTCTTAGGCCTGCAGTGGGGCGATGAAGGCAAAGGAAAAATTGTAGACTTTTTAGCTGATAGCTACGATATAATCGCAAGGTTTCAGGGTGGTCCAAACGCAGGCCATACTTTGATAATCAATGGAGAAAAAACAGTATTGCACACTATACCTAGTGGCATATTGAAAGATGCCGTTACCAATGTTATCGGCAATGGTGTTGTTATAGATCCTTCCACCCTCCTTAAAGAGATTTCTTTCCTCGAAGCCAAAGGCGTTGAAGTGCTTAAAAGGCTCTATGTGTCTAAAAAAGCGCACCTGATTCTACCTACGCACAAGGTATTGGATGCAGCCTCTGAAAACTCAAAAGGTGCAGGTAAAATCGGTTCTACCCTGCGCGGTATAGGGCCAACCTACATGGACAAAACAGGCAGAAACGGCCTGCGCATCGGCGACATCCTTCGCCCTGACTTCAAAGAAGTGTACGAGCGCATCAAAGAGAAGCACATCCACCTGCTAAGGCAATACGACTTTGCCTACGACCTGAAAGAAGCCGAAGAGCAATGGTTCGCCAGCATAGAGGAATTGCGCAAGCTAAACTTTATCGACTCAGAATACTTCCTGAACGAGCGCCTGAAAAGCGGCAAGAACATATTGGCAGAAGGAGCACAAGGCACCATGCTGGATATCGACTTCGGCACATACCCTTACGTTACTTCTTCTAATACCGTATCATCTGCCGCATGTAATGGCCTGGGCATCGCCCCTACCAAAATACGCGAGGTGATCGGCATAGCAAAAGCATACTGCACACGCGTGGGCAGCGGACCATTCCCTACAGAGCTACTGGACGCTACAGGCGAACAGATAAGGGCAGTAGGTAAAGAGTTTGGCGCTACTACAGGCAGACCAAGAAGATGCGGTTGGATAGACCTTCCTGCATTGAAATATGCCATCATGGTAAACGGCGTTACACAAATAGCCCTTACCAAAGCAGATGTACTGAACGACTTCGATACTATCGAAGCTTGTACTGCATATAGCTACGATGGCATCACTACAGAAAACCTTCCGTACGACCTGTGCGCTACAGAGGTGAAGCCTGTGTTCCAGCAGTTCCCTGGATGGAAGAGCGACGTTAGCGTATTGCGCAACTTCGACGAGCTACCTACTCAGCTTACTTCATACCTTGGCTTTTTGGAAGAGAACCTAAGCACGCCAATCTCTATGCTTTCTACAGGTCCGGAGCGCAGCCAGTTGATGGTAAAACGCGCCTACCAGACTATAGCATAGTTCATTACATCATTCCTTCATCGTGAAAGCTGAAGTAGTCTTTATCACCTATTATCAGGTGGTCCAGTAGCTTCATGTCCAGCAGGTTACAGGCGCTTTGCAGCGTGCGGGTAATCTTCACATCCGCCTCCGATGGCTTTAGGTTGCCACTTGGGTGGTTATGCGCTATAAATATGCTCGAAGCCAGCTTTTCAATTGCGGTCCTAAATATCATTTTGGTATCTACCACAGTGCCTGCCACACCACCTGTGCTCATGCGCTCCTTCCATATCATCTTGTTGGCACGGTTCAGGTACAGCACATAAAACGACTCGTACGATAAGTCTGCCAGGTGCGGATGGAATATTTCATAAGCCTGCTGACTGCTCATTATCTTATCGCGCACTACAGCCTCCGTAGCCTGCCTTCTGCGACCCAGTTCCAGTGCCGCTATTATGGTTATCGCCTTCGCCTCTCCTATGCCCTTAAATTTCTTGAGGTCGTTTATCGACAGCTTACCCAGTTCGTTCAGGTTCTCACCCACACTGTTCAGTATCTTTTTCGATAGCTCTACAGCACTGTCGGTATCATTTCCACTGGCTATCAGTATGGCAACAAGCTCAGCATCAGTTAGCGACTGACGGCCTTGTATCATCAGTTTTTCGCGTGGCCTGTCCTCCTCCGCCCAACTTTTAATTGAAAGATTGTTCTTATCGTATTCCATGGTTTCTTGCTACGGGTTTACTGCGCTTATTTAGGTGTTGTAGTATATCCCAGATAGAACTGCGTAAAGCCCTTCAGGTTATCTGTATTTATCCAATCCACTCCTTCATCCATCAGTTTCTTCCACAACCCGAAATTGTCCGGTGCACCCCAAAACCTCAGTGTCTTGCCGCTGGCATGCACATGCTTTATAATGCCTTGCAGCTTTTTTGCATCTTCTTTAGGCATCCTGCCGGCACCGTTCCACGAGAAGTATTTCTCCCAGTTCAGGCTTATTCGCGGCACCAGCTTTACAGAGGTGGCAGCGGCAGTGTCCTTTATATTTCCATCTATCGAAAACATACGTATAGAGTCCGCCATAATTTTATCCCTTGGCACTTTGCCGGTTATTAGCACCTCTATCTGCCCTTTGTTTACCACCGAGTCACCGCTCCATTGTCTTATGTATTTCTTATATGGCATCAGCATTTCCTTCAGTTTATTAAAGGTATTGCCCGGATCATTCTTTATATCCACCATCAGTATCAGTGTAGTGGAGTCATCCGGCGGGTACATCTTTCCTTTTGCCTTTTTCAAGTGTGCCGCTATAGGCATCAGGTACAGCGAATCCAGCTTCGGTTTTCTGCTAAGCCCCACTTTTGTGTGCGACACAACCAGTGTACTGTCATACCACCATACATCCACTTCCATGCTCCTGAACCCACTATTGTAGGCATCTGTAAAGGGCCTCTTGTGAAGGTAGTCGTTATGTGCATGGCCCTTTTGCACCATTTGCGCATAGCTGCCAAAACCCGTTGCCAAAAAAGTCAGGAAAAGAATATACCTCATGCGCCTATTTCCTTACAATATTAGCGCCTAAAGCATTCAATCGCGTATCTATATTCTGGTAGCCCCTGTCTATCTGGTCTATGTTGTGTATGGTCGATTTGCCCTCTGCGCTCATGGCAGCTATCAGCAGGCTCACTCCTGCACGTATATCAGGCGAGGTCATTACTATGCCCCTCAGCTTGTAGTCTTTATTGATACCTACTACCGAAGCCCTGTGGGGGTCACATAGCGTTATCTGTGCGCCCATATCTATCAGCTTATCTACAAAGAACAACCTGCTCTCAAACATCTTCTGGTGTATCAGCACCGTGCCTTTCGCCTGCGTAGCAACTACCAGCACTATGCTTATCAGGTCCGGGGTAAACAATGGCCATGGCCCATCTGCTATGGTCATTATCGACCCGTCTATAAAGCGCTGTATCTCGTAGTTCTTTTGCGATGGTATGTATATATCATCTCCCCTGAACTCCATCTGTATACCCAGCTTTTGGAATACTGTAGGAATATTGGCCAGCATATCTATCCTGCAGTTCTTTATCAGCAATTCGCTTTCTGTCATGGCCGCCATACCTATAAAACTGCCGATCTCTATCATATCCGGCAACATGCGGTGCTCTGTACCGCCAAGTTCTTCTACACCCTCTACATACAGCAGGTTAGAGCCTACTCCTGTTATTTTTGCGCCCATCCTGTTCAGCATGCTGCATAGCTGCTGCAAGTATGGCTCACAGGCAGCATTGTATATCGTGGTCTTTCCTTTTGCCAGCACAGCACCCATCAGTATGTTTGCGGTGCCTGTTACCGATGGTTCATCCAGCAGTATGTATGTACCCTTCAGATTATCGGCATGTATGGAGTAGAAGCTTTCATTGTTATCGTAATTGAATGTGGCCCCTAGTTTCTCCAAACCTATAAAGTGGGTATCCATCCTCCTTCTGCCTATCTTATCACCACCAGGCTTAGGCATATAAGCTTTTTTAAAGCGCGCCAGCAGCGGCCCTATTATCATCACAGAGCCTCTCAGCGATGCGCCTTTCTTTCTGAACACATCTGTTTGCAGGTAGTCCAGGTTTATATCCTTCGCCTCAAATGAGTAGGTATCTTCGCCCAGTTTTATTACCACTACGCCCAGGTCTTTCAGTATATCTATCAGCGCCATCACATCCCTTATGTCGGGTATGTTGCTTATGGTTATCTTCTCTTTGCTCAATAGTACCGCAGCCAGTATCTGGAGCGCCTCGTTCTTTGCGCCCTGTGGTACTATCTCTCCCTTTAGTTTGTAACCTCCTGTTACTTCAAATGTATTTGCCATAATCTTCTTCGCTTTTCTATATGGGGTGAAAATACAAAAGACACTCCCGCCCTAAACTCACTTATACACAACAAAAAAGGGAGTTGATGAATAACCAACTCCCTTTCTGCTGAATGTGATTATCTATTGTTTGTTTTTCTTCTTTCCGCCGCTCAAAAACGCATCGTCAAAGTCAATTAATATCGAGCCATACAGCATCCTGCCTATGCCCGGACCGCCGTATGTCTGGAAGTTGCGCTGAGATACCAGGTTCGATCCGCCAAACTTGAATGTAGTATGCAGTTTCTGTACATTCCAGCTTATCTGTGCATCCAGCATAGAGTAGGTTGGTATTTTTCCGGTAAACTGTGGCGATCCTTCAAAGATGAATCCTTGTATCCATTTGTAGTTAACATTAAATCCAAAGCCTTTCTGGTTGCCGATCTTAATGTCGTTACCGCTGAATCCTACGTTGAATTTATTAGGTGGCGTATTGAATGCCGGTATGATTGAATCCTGTGAATTGCCCCTGTTCAATACATTCAGCGAGTAGTTTGCATTGAATGCAAAGTTTTTGATAAAGTAATAATTAACCCCTACGGATACGCCATAAGTCATCACCCTGTCCTGCGCATTGGCAGCTATACGGTATATCTGAAACTGCCTTACAGAGTTTGGCGTAAATCCGTTGTCTCCTTTAAATGTAGCTCCCAGCTTATATCCCAAAAAGTCCTGGTACAGCGACAAGTACGCACTTGCATCTATGTACACTTTCTTAGCTATCAATCCCCTGTACCCTACCTCAAATGTCTGCACACGCTCCGGTCTTACACCTTTTACTTTAAAGAAGTTCAATGTGTCTATTGCTGTCGTATTACCTCCCAGAGCCACATAGTTTCTCAGGTCATTTACCGATACTACAGAGTCTACACCATTCAGGTTCCCTACCAATATTGCACGGCCCACATTATAGTACAGGAACTGGTCCTGCAATGTCGGGTTCCGCACAGCCGAGGAGTAGGAAACGCGTATGGTATGCGTCTTATTGTAGGTGTATACCATCGATGCCGCTGGCGTTATTATCGGTTCAATATTGCCTTCTTTTGTCTTCCATGCAAAGTTCTGGTTCCTGTCAAAACGTACAGTTATCGTCGGTATAAACACGTGCTTTCCATTAGTCCCAAAATCAAACTTCCTCGTTGCGCTGAAGTAGAATCCTACCTCCCAGTTGCGTATTTTGTTGTAGGTGGAGTCCAGCACTATAAAGTTGCCATTTACATCTTCTACCCTTTTACCCAGGCTATCCAGCATGTATGTGCGGGTAAAGGTATCTGTAAACACAGTTCCTCTGGAGTTCGGGAAATACATCCTGAAGCTGGCACCGGTAGTCAGGTCAAACCAACTTCTTTCTTCACCTTTCCTTTTTATGTTCCAGATATACTCTCCTTGCACATGCACCATTTTCGACTTGTCGTAAAAGCGCGTTCCACCCTGGTCAAATGCCGTTCTTGAAGTCACTACATTTTTTATAGAGTCATAAGCCGCAGTTCCCGGGGTAAACCTTCCGGCATCTGCATAAGCCCTCGCCTCTGCGTGAAATTTCTCCAGCGAATCCCTGTTCATCGCTATCACATTATCTGCCACGCCGTATATAGAGTCCGGATTGGTAAACCATGCACTTGTCCCGTCTACAGGGTAGTCAGGGAACCCAGGCAACTGGTATATCCTTCCATTTCCTGAATTGATAATATTATCACCCCAGTATTTGTTATACAGGGCAAACCAGCTTGCATCGCTTTTGTTGGCCTCCTGAATTTTATATGCAGTAAACACTGCATCGTAGCTATTTCCTGCATTCTCCGCAGTCATATAAGCACGCAGGTAAAACTTATCTGCCTGGCTAATTTCTGCCCTCACCTGGTGTATCTGCAGGTTCTTCAGGCTATACCTGTTATCCCCTTGGTACACCGTGGTTCCGTAGCCGAAGTTGTACCCTACCGATGCTTCTATCTTGTCATTTATCTTATAGTGCAGGGCAGTATTTGCTTTTATGTTGCTAATGTTATAATCCACCAGATCTTTCTCCTGATATCCAGTGCGGAACACCTGCCCGAAGCCATAGCTCGAAAAGCTTTTTTGCCTTTCAAATGAGCTTGGTGTTTGCAGCTCATCGCCATACCTGTTCACAGCATCGTATCCACCAAAGTTATCCTCCGGCTGTGTTGAGTTAGCCGACTGCGAACGGCTGTAGTTGTCTGCATTCCAGTCATAAGCGCGCAGGTAACTGCCGTTGATTTTAAAGGCAAATTTGTCTACACCTTTCTTGTTTTTAAATGCCTTTGCATAGCGTATAGCGCCCTCAAAAAGATTGCGCTCCGCTCCTTTCAAAAACATCGTTAAGCCTTGGTAGTAAAAAGGGTTCTTTGTCTTCATGCTTAGTACACCGTTAAAGGCATTCGGCCCATATAGCGGCGAACTTGCGCCTACTATCAGGTCCACCTTTTGTATAT
>DLGO01000081.1:0-17099 GCA_002482725.1 Bacteroidetes bacterium UBA7692
AACACTTCTGCTATAAAGTGTGCCACATGAATCTGATGCTCAGGTGACATGTGCTTAAATATAGGCTCCAGCAATTCATCTGCCATTACCTTTTTATAAAAAACCTCCGTCAGCTTCTCAAAAACAGGCATACCACCGGCCCAGTCATACAATGTAGGTATATCTCCCATGTTTCTTCTTTTTATTCTATTTCTTAAATCAGTAGCTTACTACTCCCCCTTCTTCCTTCCCTTTTTCACCGCTCCATTCAACACCTCATTTACATCTTCTTCCACCTTACGTAGCTTTGCCTCACAGATGGCTATCAGGTCATTTGCCTCCTTTACCTTATCGCTTAGCTTGTCTATTTCTATATTCCCATCTTCCAGTTGCTCTATTAGTTCTTCCAATTGGGCGTAGGCTTGTATGTAGGTTAGCGGCTCGTTCATTTCTTCGTTTTTCCGTTTACAATACTGTGAATAATCGTGTCCTTCAATATGGTTTGCATGGATTCATTTTCCCGTATCAATCCCGGGTCTGCTATTATTTTATCGCCCTGCCTCACAATGGCAAATCCACGGTTCAGAATGGCCTCCGGGCTCGATAGCCTTACTATCCTGCGTGCATGGTCCACGCTTTGCTTTGCGCGTTGCAACTGGTCCGACACAGCACTATGCAAAGCAGTGCGCATTTCTATTACCTGATTTTCAAATTGCAGATTATGGTCTACAAACATAGCGGCCACCTTGGTTGGGGTCTTCTGTTCACGGGCCATCAGGTCCACTATGCTCTGGTTGCGGTCATGCCCTATGCCAGTAAATACAGGCACCGGAAACCCGGCCACATAGCGGCACAATTCATAGTCATCAAATGGCTTGAAATCTGTTTGCGAACCACCACCGCGAACTATTGCCACGGCATCAAAATTTTCTCCCGACTCTTCCACCTTTTTCAACTGCTCATAAATGAGCCTGTGCGCAGTATCCCCCTGTATGGTTGTCAGGTATTCTGTTACTTCAAAATTATAGCCGTGCTTGTTCTTCGATAGCTCCTGTTGAAAATCCCTTTGCCCATCAGAGTTTGGCGCTGTTATCAGTGCAATTTTTGAAATGACAGGTTGTAGCAGCAATCGGTTATTGAAGGTGCGGTAAACACCATCATATAGTTGAATGGTATTGGGATTTTCTTTTATCAGCCGCTCCAGGGTTTGCTGCCGCTGCAGCTCCAGGCTACCGAGGGTGTGCGCCACATCTATCTGTACTATGTCTACACTCAACCCATATACCGTATGGAATTTCACTTTTACCCTGCAGGTAATCTCTATTCCGTTTTTGAAAGCTTGTCCGGTCGCCTGTTCAAATTTCTTAATTTCATCAAAATAATTGGACCAGAAAACGCCACGTATATCCGCAGTCTTTTGGCCGCTGTCATATTCTTCCAGGCTCAGGTAGCACCTGCGCGAAAACTCATCACGCTTCACATTGGTTATCTGCGCTGTAACCCATATCAGCTCACCATCAAACCGGCTGCCAATAGCATCCTGTATACCACGTACAAGTTGAGATAGTTTTACTTTTTCATTCATTGCCGGGTGCAAAAGAAACAAATGATCTGATGTAATAACTGGCAGGGTTACTAAAGTTTTTTGAAGAGCCTGACACCCCTAAATCCAAGGTGATTAACATATCATCGAAAAAAATCTATTAAATAAATTTTGACTTTCAAAAAAATTATAATATACCTTTAGAGTAACAAAAACACACAATATGAAAAACCTTTCTCTACTCCCCGTTCTTTTGCTGTTCTATTGTCATACTTTCTCCCAGGGCCTTTGGATCAAAAAAGCTGAATGTCCTCAATCCTTCAATAAAAATATTTCATTCGAAATTAACGGCAAGGGATATCTCTATACAGGCGAAGCAACAAATAATTTTTTCGAATACGACCCTGTTGCAAACACCTGGATCTCTAAGGCTTCATTTCCCGGTGCGGCCAGGAATGGTGCCTCCGGTTTTGCTATAGATAGCCTTGGGTATGTAGGTTTAGGAAAGCCTGTTTCCGGCCCCTTTATTTTTAATGACTTCTATAAGTATAGCCCCGCAACCAATAGCTGGATAACAGTAGCAAACTATCCTGACTCTGTATATGGAGCATTTTCTTTTAATATAGCTAGTCTGGGCTATATAGCAGGTGGCAATATGGATCAACCGGCAAGAACAAGAAGAGCAAGGTCATACAACCCTGTCACAGACACATGGAGTCTGATAGATTCCCTGCCTTCGGTTCTGTCTGATGGCTTTGCGGAGGTAGTAGGGAACAAAGCCTACTGTGGATTGGGTTTTGTAACCAGCTCTCTCCGCAAAGATTCAATTTTAGAATACGACCCTGCCCTAAATAGCTGGTCCTTAAAAGCACCATATACATTGACCTCAGCCAGCTATACCCATCTCCATTCTTTTGTAACCGGCAATAAAATATATGTTGCTGACCCAAGGGCGATAGCCGGCGGTAAAAACGGAACAATGGGGGTATTCGATCCGGCATCCAATACATGGTCCTCCATCGACATATATCCCTACCCAACTTATACCAGTTGCGGATATACAAATCTGTTTATGGGGATGACCATAGCAGGAAAGGGATACTTAGGTGGCAGGGAAAACTGTACCTTAACCACCTTTTGGCAATACGACCCGGCAAATTCCTTTGTACTTAATTCCTTTAGCCCAGATAGCCTGTGCGAAAATGATTCTGTAACGGTTAGTTTCTCTTCTTCCTTAACTTTTAACCCGGGCAATCACTTCAAATTAAAATTCAACGGAGCAAATTATACAGCAAATTCAGGTATTTCCGATTCAATTGCAGGCACCACTACCGGCACCTATAATTTTAAGGTTCCCTATCTGTTGAGTACTGGTTATAAATCCTCAACTGAATTGGTAGTTTATTCCACAGACCCGGCCGGCCAAACATCTTACCTGAGCCAAAAACTTTTGGTCAAAAAGGCCCCGCGTGAATTTCCCATGGATAATGTTTTCAATGGCTGTGCCGGCAGTGCTTTGATCATTTACCGCGACGCAGACCCTGGCCTTACTCATTCATGGTCATCAGACCCTGCAGGGTTTAGCGGCAGCAGCAATACGCTATCTGTTACACCTACACAGAACACCACGATATATATAACCGACTCCTATCCACTATCCGGTTGCTCTATATCTGATTCAACCCTGGTTGTGTATAATACCAATCCATCTCTCAATATTTCAGATTCTTCGTTTAATATATGTGCTGGTCAAAACATAGCATTGGGAGGTACTCCAACTACAAATGCAGAATACCTGTGGACAGGAAATGGATTAAACTCTACTTCTCCAAACCCAGTGGTTAACCCTTCTGCAAACAGTACTTATAACGTGCTTATAACGGACACAAACAGCGGATGCTCAGTTTCCGGCAATACTACGGTTAGCATCAATCAACCAAGGCTACAAGACATTTGCTTTGTAACAGTAGATGACCCTTCCACCCACAACATAGTGGTATGGGAAAAAGTTGATAAGGCCGGTATAGACAGCTTTATCATCTACAGGGAAATAACCACTAACAACTATCAGCGTATTGGCGCAGTGCACCGCGATTCGCTTAGCGAATACCACGACTATGCTGCCAATCCGAACAGTACCGCCTACCGGTATAAAATTGCGGCACGTGATACATGCCTTAATATCGGCAACATTAGCCCATTCCACAACACAATACATATACAATATTTGAGTGCAGGAAACCTGAACTGGAACGTTTATGAAATAGAAAATGATACAAATCCGGTGAATTCTTTTGACGTATTTATAGATGATTCTGCCAATGGTAACTGGGATCTGATGCTTACTGTTCCGGGAACTCAGGCTTCTGCTACAGATATAAATTATAGCCTGCACCCGGCGGCGTTGTATAAAGTGGTTGCAAACTTCTCATACAGTTGTTCTCCTACCAGGAGCTCAAATAAGGTCGCTTCCAATATTACGTCACAAAGCATAGGAACAGGAATTGCCGCTGTAGACCTTGAGAAAATGTTGAGCATATATCCTAACCCGGCCAACAACCTGATAACGATAAATGCAGGAAGGCTGAATGTGGAAACAATTGGCCTATTAAATGTAGACGGAAGAGTTGTATTGCAAAACAATGCGCTAAAAAGTAATACTATAGATATCACCGCTCTTTCAGCAGGATTCTATATAGTGAACATAAAAACTAATGAAGGAGTAGTGAAAAAACAAGTAATAAAACTATAATCGTAAACTACCTTTTAGCCTCATAAAAAAAGCGCAACCCTTTAACAGATTGCGCTTTTTTGTTTTATGCGATTGTCATATTGAGCTGGTAGATTCCTGACATTTATTGCGGCATTTATATGCGCTACGCTACCATTGACAGGATTTATTATTTAGTGGAACAGGAAGTAGTTTTACATACCTAGCATCATAAACACTAAACTGGGAAAATTAACGCAACAGTAAAAAAAGCGCGGCAAGGATTGCTCCAGCCGCGCTTTTCCTAATCCGAGATATAGCTTATTCCTTTTCGCTGAAATATTTGAAGAAGTAAGGGATAGTTTCTATACCCTTAAAGTAGTTCCAAACGCCATAGTGCTCATTTGGTGAGTGGATAGCATCGCTATCCAGGCCGAAGCCCAGCAACACAGATTTGGTATCCAACACACGCTCGAACATGGTAACGATAGGGATACTACCGCCCGTGCGCAAAGGAATTGGCAGCTTGCCATAGGTACTCTCGATAGCGCGGGCAGCCGAGCGGTATGCGTGAGAGTCAGTAGGCGTAACCGCAGCCTCGCCTCCGTGGTGGGGAGTTACAGTAACCTTAACACTAGGTGGAGCGATGCTAAGGAAGTGCTTTGTGAAAAGCTCCGTAATCTCTTCGTGCTTTTGGTTTGGCACCAGGCGCATGGATATTTTGGCGTAAGCTTTAGATGGCAATACAGTTTTGGCACCAGCACCTATGTATCCGCCCCAGATGCCGTTTACATCCAGTGTTGGGCGTATGCTAACGCGCTCTAGGGTAGTGAAACCTTCTTCGCCCAGCACATCGTTCATGCCCAGGTCCTTCTTGTATTCATCCAGGCTGAAAGGTGCCTGCGCCATAGCCGCGCGCTCTTCGGCACTTACTGCATCCACATTGTCGTAAAAGCCTGGGATATTTACTTCGCGCTTATCGTTGTGCAGAGATGAAATCATATCGCACAGTATATTGATCGGATTGGCAACTGCACCGCCATATACACCAGAGTGCAGGTCGCGGTTAGGACCTGTAACTTCTACCTCCAGGTAGCTAAGGCCACGCAGGCCTGTAGTGATTGATGGATGCTCATTGGAAATCATAGAAGTGTCGCTGATAAGCACCACATCGGATTTCAGCAATTCTGTATTGCCCTTCACGAACCACTCCAGGTTCTGGCTGCCAATCTCCTCCTCCCCTTCTATCATAAACTTAACGTTGCAAGGCAGGGAGTTAGTTTTCATCATCAGTTCAAATGCCTTGATGTGCATGTACATCTGCCCTTTATCGTCAGCGCTGCCACGGGCATATATCTTTTCATCCTTTATCACCGGCTCGAATGGAGGGGAAGTCCAAAGCTCATAAGGATCCGCAGGCTGCACATCGTAGTGGCCGTAAACCAAGATGGTAGGCTTAGATGGGTCTATCAGCTTTTCGCCATATACCACCGGATAACCGGGCGTTTGGAACAGCTGCACCTTGTCCGCACCGGCAGCAGAAAGCTGCGCAGCCACGAAATCGGCAGCACGCAGTACATCGGCCGAGAACTTTTTGTCGGCACTAACCGACGGAATACGCAGTAAATCAAATAGTTCGTTCAGGTATTGGTCTTTATTATTAACTAGTAAGTCTTTTAAATGTTCCATATTTTTGTTTTGAAGCGGCAAATATAATAGTTGTAATTATGGCAAGTCAGTTAGCTTGGTATACAAAAACATTGAGGGAGTACCTAAGCCAGGCAGAGCTTGAAAAGGTAATGCGCAAAAATAACTGGCTGGGCGCATGGGAAATAGTGCAGACATGGCTATGGATAAGCTTTGCGCTGGTGCTACCCTACTACTTCTTCAATCCATTTACCGTAATAATATCCCTGTTTATAATTGGCGGCAAGCAGCTTGCCTGCGCCATAATCATGCACGATACATCGCACGATTCGCTGTTTACCAGCAGAAAAGTGAATCTGCATGTAGGTAACTGGTTTGGGGCATTCCCTATATTGCACCATGTAAACAGGTACAGGCCCTACCACACGCAGCACCATATACACACCGGAACTGACGAAGACCCGGATCTGGGTCTGGTTAAAGGCTACCCAACCAGCGTAATAAGCATGGCACGCAAGATAGGACGCGACCTGGCAGGCGCTTCGGGTGTAAAGGCACACATTGCCGTATTGGCATTCCACTTTGGCTACCTGCAATACCACCTGGGCGGTATGGTAATAAAGCTGGACCAGAAGGGTAAGCCGTGGTATAAGATACTGTGGGATGGCCTTAAAAGCATATCTGGACCATTGGCGAGTAACCTGATTATATTTGCCATATTGGCCATTTTCTTTTCGCCATGGCTATACCTGCTGTGGATAGGCGCCATGCTGACGACCTACAACTTTTCGCTGCGTGTGCGCAGTATAGCGGAGCACAGCATGTCGGAAGACAGGACAAACCCGCATCGAAATACCCGGACAACTTACGCCAACTTTTTTGAGGTGATACTATTTGCTCCGCTGCATGTAAACTACCATGCAGAGCATCACCTGTGCATGGGAGCACCCAGCTACAACTTGCCCTACCTGCACAGCCTGCTAAAGGAGCGCGGCTACTTCAATGAAGGTAAAATGGACTCCGGATATTGGAGTATTGTAAAAAAAGCAGCTTCGCAGCTGAAAACGGAGGTAGCAGGATAGAAAAGCGCTATCTTAGGCCCTATGAAACAACCCAAATTAAAATTACTGAACAGCTTTAATGCCTTCATGCTCTTATTGTTTACAATAACCCTAAGCGCACAAGATTATAACCTCACGCTTTTGGGCAAATTGCCTTACCCGGGAAAAAGCCTGAGCGGTATATGTTCCTACACAGATTCGACAGGAAAAGAGTATGTGCTAGTAGGCGCCTATGATGGCATTTCGATAGTAGACATTTCTAAACCCAGTGCCCCTGTAAAAAAATTCCTGATACCAGCTTCGGGAAAAGCTTCGATATCTTTTGATGTAAAGGAGTACAAAGGTTATGCCTATGTAGTAAACATAGAGGGAAACGGCTTGCAGATAATTGACCTGAGGAACCTGCCTTTTACGGCCAACTACAGTACGATTACACCAAATAATATGACACGGGGACATACCGTATTTATTGACGACAAAGGTATATTGTGCATTAATGGTGCACCAAGCGGCACCATTTTTCTGGACTTAAACACCAATCCTGTAAACCCGACAATAATAGGAATCTACAACAGGCACTATGTGCATGATTGCTTCCTGCGAAATGATACTTTTTGGGCAGCATGTATGCTGGGATTTATTGACATAGTAAGCATAAGTGATAAGGCTAAAATAGACTCCCAATCTGCGGTAATAGGTACACAACCCACCCCTGCAGAGTTTACCCATAATGTTTGGGCAGATAAAACAGGTAAGCACATGTTTACCTCAGATGAAAGGGAGCCATCCTTTCTTACTTGCTATGACGTAAGCGATATGAATAATATTATAGAAACAGACAGGACACTGCGAAATCCAAAAGCCATACTTCATAATACTTATTGGTTAAATGACTACTGCATTTCTTCGTACTATACAGAAGGAGTTACCATTCATGATGTAAGCCGCAAAAATAATATGGTGGAAGTAGCGCATTATGACACATCTCCATTCAGTAATGAAGGCTTTAAAGGTGGATTTGGCGTTTGGCCGTATTTGCCTTCAGGAAATATAGTTTTATCCGATATGGAAGAAGGGCTTTTCATATTTAAGCCAACCTACAACGTAGCATGCTACCTGGAAGGCGAAGTCAGCGATTCCGTAAGTGGTGCAAAACTATTTAAAGCAACAATTGAGATTCCGGGCAAAAACATAATGGATTCCACCAACCTGAAAGGTGAGTATGCAACAGGGCTTGTTGATTCAGGAACTTATGCAGTGCGATTTTCTAAAGATGGCTATGCTCCCAAAACAATAACAACCACATTAAAAAATGGCTTGCTAACCAAGGTAGATGTACAACTGATACCTGCTGCACCAAACAGCATAATTGACCCAGCCAGTGGGATGCCAGTAAATTCTACAGATATATCATTCAACATTACACAAAGCCGCATAAACAAACTGAGCATAGAAGTACAAAATGCTGACACAAAATTGCCCTTATATATTGGCGTATATGATATTGCAGGAAGAGTTCTATACTCCGGCGAACTACAACAAAATAATGCTGAACTGGAGCTGTCGGCCTAATCCGGAATGTTGCTGGTAAAGGTGCAGCAAGGCAGCATGGCAGTAACGAAAAAATGCCTTTGGATAAGCAATTAGATAAAGAAGTCGGGTAAAATATCAGCAGCTTTTTTGTAAGCACCATTTAACCAATAAGGTTGAGCTGAACAACCGATGTAAGAAAGTATGGTTATGCTATTATTATAGGCGTATTTTGCGGCTTAAATCTACATTTAAGTATAAATGAACATCGCAATAAAACATCTGATTGCTGCTATAGTATTACTGACAGTTAGTCTCAATGGATATACACAAGACTATAACCTGTCATTACTTGGCAAACTAACTTACCCTATAGCAGAGCTCAGTAACTTAAGCACCTACGCTGACTCCCTGGGGAATGAGTATGCAATGGTAGGTACAGAAAATGGCCTATCAATAGTAGATATAACTACTCCATCTGCTCCAGTACAAAAGTTCCTGATACCGGGCAACAACTCTATATGGCGGGAAGTGCGCGAGTACAAAGGATATGCTTATGTAGTGAGCGAGGGAGGCAATGCGCTGCAGATAGTAAATCTGCGCAACCTGCCTGCTACGGCAAACTACACTTCTGTACGGCCGATGAACATGAATACGGCGCATACCGTGTACATCAATAAGGATGGCATACTATTGATAAATGGATCCAATATCGGTAACGGTGGCACCATGTTCCTGGACCTGAATGCTAACCCAACAAATCCACCTGTGCTGGGTTATTTCGACAATAACTATGTACACGATTGTTATGAAAGAAACGATACACTATGGGCCGCACTGATAAACGATGGTTACCTGAAAATAGTGGATGTAAGCAACAAAAGCACAACCAACCAGCCGGGGAAAGTGATGGGCACAGTAACTACCCCAAGCAACTTTACACATAATGTATGGGTAGACAGCACGGGCAAGTATATTTTCACTACAGATGAAAGAACAAACTCTTTTCTAACCTGTTACGATGTGAGCGACCTAGGTAACATAAAAGAGACGGACCGGATACAGCACAGCCCAGGTTCAAATGCCATAGTACACAATACCTATTGGCTGAATGACTACTGCGTATCATCATACTATACCGAAGGTATAACCATACATGATGTAAGCAGAAAGCACAATATGGTAGAAGTAGCACACTACGACTCTTCGCCAAACTATGCAGGCGATGATGATGGCGGATTTCACGGAGCATGGGGCGTGTGGCCATTTTTGCCATCGGGCAATATAGTGGTGAGCGATATAGAAGAAGGGCTAGTGATACTGAAACCAACCTACAAGCGCGCTTGCTACCTGGAGGGCTCTGTGAAGGACTCTGTGTGCGGTACGCAACTGAACAAAGTAGCAATAGAGATACTTACCAAAAATGTGGTTGACTCTACAGACCTGCTGGGCAACTATGCCACAGGATTGGTAGACTCAGGCACCTACTCTGTGCGCTTCTCTAAAGCGGGATACGCACCCGCAATAGTGAACAATGTGGTAATGAAAAACGGAGTAGTGACCAATGTGCATGTTTCGCTGATTCCGATATCGACTGTAGACATAACCATAACTGTAATAGACTCGCTGAGCGGCACTCCTATACCGGGAGCAACCATACTATTGCAAAGGCAGGGAGGTGCAGCATCTTCTGTGACAGCTGATGCATACGGGCAATACCAGGCCTGTGATTTCGTGCAAGGGAACTATACCATACTCTATGGCAAATGGGGCTACAGAACCAGCCAGACAAGCATCACAGTGGATAGCACTGTAACATCATTCAGCCTGACACTAAACCCGGAATACTACGATGACTTTGCACTAAACTATAACTGGAAAGTAACCGGCAATGCCACATCGGGCAGGTGGGTGCGCGGTGTGCCTGTAGCTACCATATTCAACAATGTGCGGGCCAATGTAAACCAGGATATAAACAGCGACCTGGGAAACCAGTGCTTCGTAACCGGTAATGGTGGAGGGGCAGCAGGTGATGATGACGTAGACAATGGCGAAACCATACTCACAAGCCCTGTAATGAACCTGGCTAAGGCTAATAATCCTTATGTAAGCTACTACCGATGGTTCTTTAACGATGGAGGCACAGGCAACCCGGATGATTCACTGATAGTAACTGTAAGCGATGGCGCAAATACCCGCATAATAGAAACAGTAACAGCACAGGACACTCAATCGGTATGGAAGAAAAGGACCTATAGATTGAAAGATTACTTTACCATACTTACAGATTCTATGCGGATATCCTTCAGGACTGCAGATAATGCTGCAACCGGCCACCTGGTAGAAGCAGGAGTGGATGTGTTCCACATTATAGATACAGCGGCGGTTACAACTGCAATAGAAGATATTAACCCCACCGGTATCAATTTCAAAGCGCGACAGATAGCTGCTGATAAGCTATTGATAGAGTTGCAGCAAGACATAAAAGACAGACCGGCCTACCTCAGCATTTTTGATGTAACAGGAAAGCAGCTAAGCACTACAGAAATAAAAACCCCGATAGCTCAGGTAGAACTGAATTGCGCATCGGGCATACTATTTATCCGATTGCAGCAACGCAGCAAGAGCATGGTAAAGAAATGTTTGTGGACTGAGTAGATTACCTAGTCTATATCGCAGGTAATCTTCTTATTGCTATAAGCCTTCTGCTGGTCGAACATAAACTCTTCGCAGGTTTTATTGGCTTCCATTTTGGTTGAGTTCATTACTGTTCTTACAAACCCATTGGAGCAAGAGCAGGTGCGGTCTTTGGTACAAGAGCTGATACAGAACACTACCATGGCCAAAACAGAAAAGCGAATAAGTTTCATATTGTAGATTAAAGGCACAAGAGTAATAAGTCCTGCGCTGCTTTCAAAGAAAAGAATAAGGGCTGCTAATACAAATAAAAAAACGCCCTGGCTTTTGAGCTCGGGCGCTTAACTCTTTCACGCAACAGCGTGACCTAGCCATAATGGGATAACACGATGGGTTGTGTTACGGTAACACAAAACTACTAAGCCACTACTGAATATAATAAAGCTGTTTTAACAGAAAAATAATATTCAAACAAAATATAATTCAAGCTATTTAGCGCCTATTTTATCCTTCTGAAATAGGTAATGAATTTCATCATTTCGCTCAGGTTGCTAATCTTGATCTTGCCCATCATGAACGCCATTTGCGGGTTCAGGTCACCCATTTCCAGCGCTGCGTAGTCCTTTGCTTTAGCCTTTACCTCGCAGGTTGGCTCACCTATCAAGCCTTCTTTTACAGTTACCTTCTTATTCTTTAGCTTAATGGTAAAATCGCCTTCGCCATCCAGCTTAAAATGAAAGTTGCCTTCTGCATCATCAGGCACTTTATCGGTTTTCAGGCGGCTTTCCAGGCTAAGCAATATTTCTTTAGCTGTCATTTCTTTGATTTTTAATTATTGGTTTGATTTTACCGCACAAGGATATACAAAAGCCCATGCAATTCACTTGCATGAGTTTTACCCAAAATAAGACGGATCGTTCTGATTAGTTTATGGCCGCGCTGATGCCCCTGTCGCAGATAGCCTCTTTCATAGGTCTCAGCTCCTCGTACGAACCATGCCTTACGCTGCATTTTCCTTTATGGTGTATCAGCAGGGAGCATTGCTCTGCCTGCTCCCATGAGTGATCGCATACATCCACCAGGGTTTCTATCACCCAGTCGAACGTATTTACCTCGTCGTTGTATACTAAAAGACTACGGCTTTCTACTTCTTTCTCCAGTACCAGAAGATCTGACTCTTCTTCATGAAAAAACTGTTCCATGGCTATATAAATTGAAACATAAAATTAAACAATTTCCGTTGTAAAAGCCACAGAAAAATCACTTCCCTGTGCAATTATCCTTACGCCTTCCTTATTGTTAAAATCTGTAGACTGGCCAGCAGTATCGGCGCAGCCAAGCCATGGCTCTATACATACGTACTGTGCACCCTCTTTTGCCCATATCCCCAGGTATTCAAACCCCTTAAAATCAACGGATAAGGCGTGGTTGTTCTTTTCGGAGCGGATGGTCACCTTGCGTGATTTCAGGTCTTTGAAAATCAAGGCATCATCGTTGAACAGGGTTTGGGTAATGTTAATCCTGTTTGAGTTATTTAATGTCAACGTTTTCCTGCCATCAAAAAAACCATTGGAATCGATATGGTGCCTTGCGCTGTTTTCTGTTTGCTCAAACTCGATGTAGTAGTCCTCTATGCTTTCACCCGCTAAAAAAGGTATGCTGAAGGCCGGATGCCCACCTACGCTGAAGGGCAGGTCTTTATCACCGGTATTTTTTACCTGATAGGTGGTTACCAGCTTGTTACCACTTAGTGTGTAGGTAATAGCAAACTCAAATGTAAAAGGGAACCCTTCCAGGGTTTGGGCATCGCTTTTCAAAACGAACTTCATTTCCTCTGCTGTGTGGTGTACTAACTCAAACCCCCTGTCGCGGGCAAAACCATGCTTCAGCATTTTGTAAGGATGACCTTCTACCACTATCTCATCATTCAGGCAGCGGCCTATAACAGGGAATAATACAGGCGCATGCCAGCCCCATACATTAGGGTCGGCCTGCCACAGGTGTTCTATGCCATTTTTCTTATCAAAAACAGAGGTTAATTCTGCTCCGGAAAGCCTCGCTACTACTTGAATTTCTGCGTTTTGTATAGTAATCATAAAGTTTTCAACAATGTTCTATCAGTATTAGTAAATCGTAAATATCCAAGTATTAACTTTGGGAATATAAAAATAGCAACTCCATGCAGAAACAACTACTAATTTTAGCGTTAATGTTCATGACGATAGCCGCCAGCGCGCAATTATCTAAGGATGAAAAGAAGGCACTGAAAGAAGAATTGAAGGAGCAACTAAAAGATTTAGAAGGTTATAAAAAGAAAAAGCAACAGGCCAAAGAGGAGCTGGAAACCAAAAACCAGGAACTTGACCAACTGCGCAAAAACATACTGGAAGCCTCTACCAAAAATGTAGAACTGGAAACACAACTGGCTCAGGAAAAAGCCAATGCAGAAGCGGCAAAAGTAAAAGCAGAAGAGGCTGCCAAAACACAGGACCCAACTGCTACACCAATGGGCACAGTGTACAAACTACAAATTGGCCTTTACAAAAGCTTCGATATATCTGCCGACTTGGATACTGCCAAATTTGTAACCTATGAGGATGTGGACGGTCACAAGCGTTACATCGTTAGTTACTTTACTACCGAAGCTGCTGCCGAAAAATTCAAAGCAGACATCAGGAGGTTGGGCATCAAAGATGCCTTTGTAGCCAAGTATGTAGACAGGCAGCGCATTTTTGAATGGGAGAAAAACCCTAAATACAAAAACAGGCCCGTGCCTAATACACCAAGCGGAGTACCTGCAGGAAAATAAATCATGAAGTCGCTGAAGATTGTTTTTATGGGCACGCCGGAGTTTGCAGTGCCTATGCTCGATATNNTTAGTACAAAGCTCGCATCAGGTGGTAGGTGTTGTCACCGCGCCCGATAAGCCCGCAGGCCGTGGTATGGAGCTACAGGAGAGCGCCGTTAAACAATATGCCAAAGAACGATCGCTGCACATTTTGCAGCCCGAAAAACTAAAGAATGAGGACTTTCTGGCAGCGCTAAAGGCACTACAGGCAGACCTTTTTGTGATAGTGGCTTTCCGCATGTTGCCTGTGGTAGTGTGGGACATGCCACCACTGGGTTCTATCAACCTGCATGCCTCGCTACTGCCCGACTACCGCGGTGCTGCGCCTATTAACTGGGCTATCATCAACGGTGAAAAGGAAACCGGCGTTACCACCTTTTTCCTGAAGCACGAGATAGATACGGGCAACATCATTTTTCAGGAGAAGCTGCCGATAGCTGCCGATGAAAACGTTGGCTCGCTGTATGAAAGGCTGATGACCCTAGGCGCCAAGGTGCTGCGCAACACCATAGATGCCGTAGCCGCAGATGACTACCCCCAAATACCACAGGCGCACATTACCGATGTGAAGCATGCCCCCAAGATATTCAAGGAGACCTGCCGTATCAACTGGCAAAAAACTGCCGGAGAGGTACACAACTTTGTGCGTGGCCTTAGCCCCTACCCTACCGCTTTTACTACCCTGGGTGGAAAAAGCCTGAAGGTATTTAAGGCTGCCCCATCCGACACTCCGCAAAGCCATGCGCCGGGTAGCATAGTTACCGATGGCAAAACCTCGTTTAAAATAGCCTGTGCCACAGGATACCTGGAACTGCTGGAAATACAACTGGAGGGCAAAAAGAAGATTGCCATAGAGGAGTTTCTGCGGGGCTATAAAAACAACGAAGCACAAGTAGTTTAGCATTTTCGTAACATTGCACCATGAGCAAAAAATTTACTACCGACTCCGGTATAGAGATTCAACGCACCTACCAGCCGGGAACCGACGCCCCTGAAGAGCCGGGCAAGTTCCCCTATACGCGCGGCGTACATGCCGAAATGTACCGCAGCAAGCTATGGACCATGCGCCAGTACGCGGGTTTCTCTACTGCCGAGGAAAGTAACGAACGCTACCACTACCTGCTGAAGCAGGGTGTGAACGGACTTAGCGTGGCCTTTGACCTGCCAACACAGATCGGCTACGACAGCGACCACGACCTGTCTGAAGGCGAGGTAGGCAAGGTTGGCGTTGCCATCGATTCTATCGAAGATATGCGCATCCTTTTCCGGGACATAAAGCTGGAGGATGTGTCTACCTCTATGACCATCAACTCTACCGGTTTCATACTGCTGGCACTGTACATAGCTGTAGCCAAGGAGCAGGGCGCAGACCTGAAAAAAATAAGCGGCACCATACAGAACGATATATTGAAGGAATACGCTGCGCGCGGCACTTACATTTACCCGCCAAAGCCAAGCATGCGCATCATTACAGACATATTTGAGTTCTGTAATAATGAAGTGCCAAAGTGGAATACTATCTCCATCAGTGGCTACCACATCCGCGAGGCGGGCTCTACTGCCGTACAGGAGGTGGCTTTTACCCTAAGCAACGGAAAAGCTTATTGTAAGGCGGCCATCGACAAAGGGCTGGACATCAACCTGTTTGGCCAGCGGCTTAGCTTCTTTTTCAATGCACACAACAACTTCTTCGAAGAAGTAGCCAAATTTCGCGCTGCAAGGCGCATGTGGGCCAAAATAACCCAAGAGTTGGGTGCTACCGACCCGCGTGCGCAGATGCTCCGTTTCCATACCCAAACGGGCGGCTCCACACTTACCGCACAGCAACCGCAAAACAATATAGTGCGTGTATCGCTGCAAGCGCTTAGCGCAGTACTGGGCGGCACACAATCGCTGCATACCAATGGTTTCGACGAAGCCCTGAGCCTGCCTACTGCCGAAGCAGCCAAGCTGGCCCTGCGCACACAGCAGGTTATCGGCTACGAAAGCGGTGTGGTAGATACCGTAGACCCATTGGCGGGCTCTTACTTTGTAGAGGAGCTTACCAACCAGTTGGAGGCCGAAGCCCAGAAATACATAGACCGTATCGACGGCATGGGCGGCTCGGTAAGCGCCATAGAGCAGGGCTTTATGCAGGAGGAAATAGCACGTGCATCATACATATACCAGCAGGGTATCGAGAGCGGCGAAAAAATCATAGTCGGCATCAATAAGTTTACCGAGCAGGACGAGATAAGCCCCGAGGTAAACCAGATAAACGACAGCATACGCATCAGCCAGAGCGAAAAGCTACAGAAGCTGCGCGCCACGCGCGATGCGCAGGCTGCTAAGCAAGCTATACTGAACATAAAACAAGCTGCTACCGAAGGCACCAACATAATGCCGCACGTAATACATGCCGTAGAGTGCTACTGTACCCTTGGCGAAATTGCAGACTCTCTGCGTGAGTTGTTCGGTGAATATACCGGCTAGGCTTACCTAAGCCTGTCCAGGCCTTTTATCAGGGCCTCATCCTTCTGTATACCACGGTAGGCCAGCAACAGGAATACCACAGGCAATATGGCTATTGCGTTCCATGGAGTGTATACCATATCCAGGCTGCTTTCCTTAGTTTGAAAGAAGTAAAATATATAACCCGCTGATGTCAGTATCGGTAGTATGGCAAACAGTGTAAGCGCTGATTGCAGGCTCCTTTTCTTAAACAGAAAAATGCTCAGTAAAGCCACACCGGCACTTATACCCAAAAATATAATATTCAGGAATATAAAATACCCTTCGTAAAAATGTTTCACATCCCAGCCAGCCAGGGCGCGCACCAATTTAAAGTCAGGGCTCTCGTACCTAACCACAGGTACAAAGGCAAACGCCGCTATGGTTAGTATTGCCAATATCAGGTAAACAGTCTGTATCCTTTGTATCATCGTTGTGTTTTAAAACTATTCCGCAAATACAACTACTTTTTGTCAAACTTCAAAGACGACTTATACCTAACCCGGCTAAATATCACTTATTACCGCAGGCATTTCAATAATCCCGGTAAAATATTATAATCCCAAACAATGCCTGATTGAACCTTAAGGATTCAAAAATATTCGCATTCACGAAGGTTAAATACTATTTTTGCAGCGCAAATGACACAAAAGT
>DLGO01000081.1:17119-17320 GCA_002482725.1 Bacteroidetes bacterium UBA7692
GTCAGGCATATATCCGAAGCGGAGTTGCACGAAACTATGGCAGCATTGGGCGAGCCTAAGTTCCGTGTAAACCAGATAAACGAGTGGCTTTGTAAAAAGTCTGCCCGCTCTTTTGGCGAAATGAGCAGCCTTTCAAAGTCGCTCCGCGAAAAGCTGGAAACAACCTTCGCCTTTGAGCCTGTAGAGGAAACCATAGTGCAA
>DLGO01000080.1 GCA_002482725.1 Bacteroidetes bacterium UBA7692
ATTTCCTGCCTTGGGTTGGCGATGTGATAGCAGGATTGAAGCCACCACCTGATGCAGACTTTACCTATACCATCGCCAACCCAAGGCAGGAAATAATGCACGAGCTGGTAAAAGCGCGGGCATATATAGTAACAGGCAAAACAGGAGAGCTGAATTTTACCTTTGCCCGGCAGTATAACCTGCGCAAGGAATACGACAGCCACAGGGCCTACAACGACTCACTGACACTGCTGAAACTGCCCGGTGCAGAGTTTGGCATACAGACTTATACGCTGGATGCCGTATGGGAGCATAAGCGTGTAAAGAGCTTTTCAGGTATGGTGGGTGTCAGCTTTATGACACAAACCAATAACCAGAAATACAGCAGCATTATCCCTAATTTCTGGAACTTCAATGGCGGCCTATTCTGGATAGAGCGCTGGCAGTTTAAAAAGCTGGAGATAGAAGCAGGTATACGGTTCGATTACAGGTGGCAGCAAGCCTACCTGAAGACAGAGAAGCCACAGTTCCGCTATGCTGTGCCTTCGGGCAATATAGGTGCAGAGTACCACTTTAATGAAAGGGTAAAATGGAACATAAACCTGGGCACCGCATGGCGTGCACCGCAAATGGTGGAGCTATTTGCCAATGGCGTACACCACGGCGCAGCTACCTTTGAAATAGGTAACAGAAAGCTGGAGGCAGAGCAAAGCTTCAACATTACCTCGTCAGTAGATGCGCGCTTCAGCTGGGTTACATTGAACGTAAGCTTCTACCAGAATTTCATCAACAATTTCATTTACCTGAAGCCGGGGCTGGAACCCGAGCAAACTATACGCGGTGTATTTCCCACCTTTAAATACGAAGCGGCAAATGTTTCCCTTACAGGGGCAGATATAGACATCACTTTCAAGCCCTACAAGGGCCTGGAGATATGGTCGAAAACTGCCCTGCTGAGACCGTATAACCGTAGCGAAAAGGAATGGCTGATCAGCATGCCCGCGCAACGATTTGAAAACGGTATCAAATACACACTGAAAGATTACACACACATAGCCGGAACATACTTTGGCGCGAGCGTGCAAAATGTACTGAAACAGCAGCTGGCACCTGCCAACCAGGATTATGCGGCACCACCGCCAGGCTACTGGCTAATGAACCTGGAAGCAGGTTTCGACATCAAAACCAAGCACCAACCCATTGGTATAAATTTTACTATCAACAACCTGCTGAATAAAACTTATAGGGATTATCTCAACAGGTTTCGATATTTTGCGGACGAACGCGGAGTAAATGTGGCACTCAGGGTGAAAGTGCCGATAAGCATACCCCTTTAACCAATTATGATTTAGAAAAACTTGTAATCAAAAAAAATTAAAACAATAACAAACACAAAATGAAAAAAGGTTCACAATTCTTATTTACTGCACTGGCAGCTTTGATACTGGCATCTTCACTAAACTCATGCAAACCTGAGGAAGATGTAGATACAGGACAAGAAACTATAACAACCCTGATAGTGAACATGACCGACAGTGCTACCAACACTACAAAAACCGCCATATTCCGCGATAGCAATGGAAGCGAAGCGGGTGGTGTAACACAGTTTGACTCTATAGCACTGGCTACCAGCAGCACCTACCAGGTAAGCCTGGTATTGCTGGATGAAACAAAATCACCTGCGGATACTATTTCCAAGGAAATACTTTCAGAAGGTGATGCGCACCAGTTCTATTTCAACAGCGACCCTAAGGGATTGGCTACATTTGAAGCAAAAGACCTGGACGCCAAAAGCCTGCCGATAGGATTGCTAAGCACATGGAAAACAACCGGAGTATATACCAACGGAACGCTTACCATAAAGCTGAAACACAAACCGGGACAAAAAGCAGCTAATGATACTGACGCTATAGGCGAAACGGACATTGAAGTTGTATTCCCTGCAAAAGTGCTTTAAGCAAATACTGGCATAATAGAAAAGGGCTTGCATGAACCATGCAAGCCCTTTTTTTATTTCTGTTTTGTCCGGCCCTAAAATTTTATTGCTGTGTTGAATCAATTATGGAGACTATACTTTGTTCCATAAATTTTGCTTTAAGCTTTTCCCCTTTTTCATTCACATGTATAAAATCATCTTCCGGAAACATTTCATGGCTGAAAGTTTTTTTATCTAACCTGCAGAAAGAAGTATTCAACTCTACAGACATTGCTTCCAGAAATGCATTATTCCTGTTGAACCCGTCGTATAAAACATCCCTTATATCCTTGGGCATATCCATATCCTTTATCTGTGACTCATCTATCACCTCCGTTACCAGCAGTACCTTTTGCTTATTTGCAGCAGCTACAGTAATCAGGTTTTTATAGTTATTGTAAAAAGCATTGTACCGCTTGGAGTACATGGAATCATTGCCAAAACTCAACCACTGGTCCTTATCATCAAAATTAAAGAACAGGTTAGACTCCAGTGAGCCCTCTACATACTTCCGGTATGCTGAATAGTACAGCGCCAGGCTGAATGTTTCGGATTTTAGCAATGGCCTTAGCACAGGGCTTAAAGGTTTCACATCAGGGAACATGTTTCGCCTGTTGTGATAATCAGGGTGATACTGAGACTCCATTAAGGGCAGGTAACAAACTGCATCATTGATACCTGAATGTATAACAATCAGATCAGGTTGCAGGTATTTCAGCTTTAGTAAATAGTGGGTGAGAATTTCTGCCGAAGTACCACCACAAAGCCCTGCATTCAGGCATTCAACTTTTTTAAAAGCCGGATTTAATAACGCAATGCGTTTATTGAGCGACTCTTCCAACACTGCCGGAAATGTATTTTGGATATCCTTCACCATACAATAAGTGGTAGACCCACCTACAAATAGGATTCGATATGTATCCGAAGGTTTCTCTATCGCTACAGGCGTCAGGCGCTTCAGCCCGAATTCATTTATCTCAGAAACCCCTTCAGCATTCCTGAACCTGGAGTTATTGATATAATTCAAAAAAGGCTCTGCCAGGTAGCGGGGCTCACCCTGCTTCATAGACAAATAAGCCTCTGCATCCGGTCCTTTACCAGTGGCTACAAAAGCCCTTGATGCTATTTCCAGCACCACCAGCAAAATCAGGACAATTACCAGGCTGAAATAAAATTTCTTTGTTCTCATTAATATAGGCCGTTAATATGCCGAATATAGAGGATTCTTTATAAAGTCATCTTTATACTAAAAAAACCTATACAAAGAAAAAACCCATACAGGAAAGCTTAAAAAATTTACCTTCAACCTTCATAAGTTATTTGTATTCATAAAATAAAAACTCATGTATAATCAACCAATGCTGCGCGATGATGCGCTAAAGGGGAAAACAATAATAATAACCGGTGGCGGCACGGGCCTGGGAAAGGCGATGACGCGCTACTTCCTGCAACTGGGGGCCAATGCTGTGATAAGCAGCCGCAAGCTGGATGTGCTGGAAAAAACAGCACGCGAACTGGAAGAAGAAACCGGTGGCAAGGTACTGGCGGTACAATGCGATGTGCGCAACTACGATGAGGTAGAAGCCATGATAGCCAAGGCGCATGAAACATTTGGCAGTGTGGATAGCCTGGTAAACAATGCAGCGGGCAACTTTATATCGCCAACAGAAAGGTTGAGCGCAGGGGCTTTTAAAGCAGTAATGGGTATAGTGCTGGATGGCAGCATCAACTGTACACTGGCACTCGGTAAACACTGGATAGCAAATAAACAAACTAACAGGGCGGTACTAAGCATAGTAACCACCTACGCATGGACAGGCAGCGCTTATGTGGTGCCATCGGCATGTGCCAAGGCAGGCGTGCTGGCACTGACACGCTCGCTGGCGGTAGAGTGGGCCAAATATGGCATACGCATGAATGCGATAGCGCCGGGGCCATTCCCAACGAAAGGCGCGTGGGACAGATTGGTACCGGGCGAGTTCCGCGAAAAGTATGACCTGGTAAAACAAGTGCCGCTACGCAGGGTGGGCGAACACCAGGAGCTGGCAAATCTGGCTGCATACCTGGTATCGGATTTCTCTTCGTATATAAACGGTGATGTAGTAACCATAGATGGTGGCGAGTGGCTGCAGGGTGCTGGAGAGTTTAACCTGTTTGATGATGTAACC
>DLGO01000115.1:0-21312 GCA_002482725.1 Bacteroidetes bacterium UBA7692
GTATGCGATGATCATGGAGTTTAGGGTCTTGTAGTGTTCCTGCAGCCTTAAAAAGAAAATACAGCGCTTGATTTTTGGTTACCTTTTGATCAAGCAAAAGGTAAGGCAAGAAAAAACTACATTGATTTTTAAGCGTTTGGGTTTATGGTAAAGTTCTTGATTTCAACTTTACGGAATTCTACCACCTCTTTCCAAACTGGAAAGAAACATAGAAGGAGAATTTATAAAACCTGTTCTCTGCATCTGCCATTATTGGCAACCGCTTATAAAATATATCTGCCGTGAAACCTGCACCAAGTGCTTTTTCATATTCATCCCTGCCTCCAAAGTCAAAGTCAAAACCAACCTTTCCATGTAAACCCGGCACCGGCTCTGTTTTACCAAAACCGCTGCCTACTCCCGATGCTTCGTTTATTCTTAGCCTGTCCAGAAACACCTCTTTATTTGCTTCCGAATAGCTCTCCGAGCGCACTACTATATTGCCCTTGTCGTCATCGTATTTCAGGTCCAGCTTATATGGCACCAATAAGCCAAGCGTTATACCGCCATACCCTACAAACGATACCCTTACACCATTTCGCCTCGCTTTATCAGCTATCATGCGCTTGCCACCATAACTGAAGCGCAGCATGTGAAACTTGTTCTGCAATCCATAGAAGTAGTTGCGGCCTTCATTCTTTCCCAAAGGAAAAGCCTTCTGCTTCTTCATCTTAAAATCAATGTAGTATTGGTAGTCTACCTGAAACAGGCGCGTCCGCTTTATGTCTTTTATTTTGCCGTATTCCAGCAGCAGCGATATGCCGTTTGACTGCAGGCGTAGTCCGCCTGAGAATTCGTTTTTATATACATATTCATCCTGTGGGTTGTATATACGCTCCTTTTTCTGCGCGTTGGCCGCCAGTGTAAAGCAAAGCAATAGTAACAGGACCCTCACTCGAATCATATAGCGATATTACAATTTTAAACGCATTTTGTTTACCCGTTACGGTTTATTATGGATAAATATTTACACATGCTTCCATACCATATTTATCAAAGAATTAACCTCCTTTGTACTTCATAATAAAACGATAGCTATGCTGTGGAGAGGAAGACGTGAAAGTTCTAATGTAGATGACCGCCGTAGCGGTGGCGGAGGAGGCCGTACTATTATCGGCGGTGGCATAGGCACTATTGTCATTATTATCATAGCATTGATCATGGGTAAAAATCCATTGCAGCTATTGGAGCAAACGGGTCAGTTGCAGCAAAATACCAGTACATCCGAGCCTGCAAGCCCCCAGGCGGATGACGAAGCAGCGAGCTTCGTTAAGGTGGTATTGGCAGATACCGAAGATGTTTGGAACAAAATTTTCGGCGAGCAGAATGCGCAATATAATGAGCCTGTGCTGGTACTTTTCCGTGGCGAGGTAAACTCTGCCTGTGGCAATGCCTCAGCTGCATCCGGCCCATTCTATTGCAGTGGCGATGAAAAGCTCTATATCGACCTATCCTTTTACGATGAGTTAAAGAACCGCTTCAATGCGCCCGGCGATTTTGCCATGGCTTATGTTGTAGCACACGAAGTAGGCCATCACGTGCAGCACCTTTTGGGGATTACCGACAAGGTACACGCTATGCGCGACCAACTGAGTGAAGAGGAGTACAACAAGCTATCGGTTAAGCTTGAACTTCAGGCCGATTTCCTGGCAGGCGTTTGGGCGCACCATGCACAGCAAATGAAAAATGTAGTGGAAGAAGGCGATATTCAGGAAGCCCTGGATGCTGCCAATGCTATCGGCGACGACCGCCTGCAAAAGCAGGCACAGGGTTATGTAGTACCCGATGCATTTACCCACGGCACCTCTGAGCAGCGCATGCGCTGGTTCATGAAAGGCTATAAGTCTGGTGATATGAAAGACGGCGACACCTTTGCTTCAAAGGCTTTGTAAATGGCGTAGTAGTAAACGGCCTAAAACTAAACAGCGAAACTCTCTCCGCATGCGCAGGTGCGCGATGCATTTGGATTGATGAACTGGAACCCCTTGCCATTCAACCCATCGCTGAAATCAAGCGTGGTATTGCATACATACAGAAAGCTCTTCAGGTCTGTCACCAGTTTTATGCCTTTGTCCTCAAACTCCTGGTCGTCGGGGTTTACCTGCGTATCAAAATCCATATTGTACGACAGGCCCGAACATCCGCCACCCTTTACACTAACACGTACAAAAGTACCTTCAGCTTTAGCCTCGGTGTCATATATATTTAGGATACGGTCGCGTGCGGCCTCTGATACAAATAGCATATTTTTAAGTTTAACCCTGCAAAAGTAAGCCTTTAATTATTCCGCTGCCATCTTTCTTAATTTCTTTAACATGGCATGATTTAATACTTTCGCCCCATGCTTAAAATAGAACACATAGGTATAGCGGTAAAGGATCTGGAAACCTCAAACGAGCTTTTCGCAAAGCTGCTGGGNNTAAGCCACATTATAAGGTAGAAGCAGTTGAGTCCGAGCATGTGTCCACTTCATTCTTTCAGGTAGGCGAGTCCAAGCTGGAGCTACTACATGCTACCAGCGAGCAAAGTGCCATCTATAAGTTCATAGAAAAGAAAGGGGAGGGGATGCACCACATCGCCTTCGCAGTACAGGATATTTATGCCGAAGTAGAAAGGCTAAAAGCCGAAGGCTTCCAGCCCATCAGCGAAGCGCCAAAGCCTGGTGCCGACAATAAGCTGGTGTTCTTTTTCCACCCAAAAACAGCCAACGGCTTGTTGATTGAGCTGTGCCAGGAGAGGGATTGATTTGTTTATTTTATAATATAATCCTTTCAAAAGCGTTATCCATGGGTTCAAAATTCACCTCATGCGCGCTCCTTTACTCTTGCTCCTTATTTTTCTGGGCTTTTATAAAGCATATTCCAATCAGGATACCACTACTAAAACCATTCACATTTTTGTAGCCCTTTGCGACAATAAGTACCAAGGCATTGTTCCTGTTCCGGCGGGCATTGGTAATGGCCAGAATCCAAATACCAATCTCTATTGGGGTTGTGGTTACGGCATCAGAACATACTTTAAAAACAGCAAGGAGTGGAAGCTGCTGAAAACCATCAAAGGAGATTCCCTGGTTATGGAGCGCCTGGTATTCAAGCACGTAAGCAGGAACTTCTATCTGGTGGCCGATGCCTATAATGGCAAATTTATCAAAACCTGCACCCAACACTTTTTGCGCAGTGCTTCCGGACAAATGAAGGATACCATGCACATTGGTAATCGTGTTCTTTCCATAAATGGCAACTCCAGCCTGTTGGCATATATAGGTCACGATGGTTTAATGGATTTCAGCCTGAATGAATCCTTTGTCAATAAGGACAAAAAGCAGCGTGATTGCATCATACTCGCCTGTATCAGCAAAAAGTATTTCGCACCGCACCTACAGCAAACAGGGGCCAATCCATTGGTATGGACTACAGGCCTCATGTGTCCCGAGGCTTACACCGTGCATGATGCCATCAGTGCCTATGTAAATAATGAAGGCAATGCTATGGTGCGTACCAAGGCGGCACTAGCCTATTCAAAATACCAGAAATGCAGCGAAAAAGCTGCCCGAAATCTATTGGTGCAGGGCTGGTAACTAGCTCCTCACCTTAAAACCAACCTTCGGAAACTCCGTAAGGATAATTTCTTTCACCGCCTTATCTGTTGGCAGGCGCATGTCTGTTTCTTCCCTTAGTTTGCTTATGGGTACCCACCGGAACATCTCTGCATTTTGCCCCGGCTGCGCATGAAAGTCAAATTTAACAGTACTGGTTTTGATGTTTTTCCATGTGTGGCATTCTATCAAATAATATACAGCTATTATTTGACTGTCATCGTCAAACGGGCTAGGCGAAAAGAAGTCTGTGGTATACAGGTGCTCGGTTACCGTGGCTTCTAAACCGGTCTCTTCCCGAAACTCCCTCATCAGCGCATCCCTTAGTCCTTCGCCTACATCTACACCACCCCCTGGTAGTTTGGTTACTTTCTGCGTGCCTTTGCATATCAGCTCGTCGCTTAGCAGCACCTCGTGAAATTCATTTATCAGTACCCCGTAAACACGTACATTGAAGCGTGTAATCATATAACCTCAATTATTGTCCTGCAAAATAATAACGAATAAGATACAACGATTAACAATCCACCGCCATCATTAGTTCGTTTGTCGCAAAAATGCAATTTGTTCCATCTAATAGGCTAACTTCGCCATCCTTTTTTAATCAATGAAGAAAATAATATTAACGATACCTATCGTTCTCGTGTCGTTCTGGATTTCTGCTCAGGCTATTTTCCTTAACATGTCCGTTAGGGATGCCCAATGCGGCCAGCCTACGGGCATGTTGCGCGTGCTGCCTTCCGGTGGCAACGGCTCATATACTTACCTGTGGAGCAATGGTGGCACCCTGGATTCCATCACCAATCTTTTGCCGGGTGGTTATTCTGTTACAGTTACCTCCAACGGTAGCACTGCTGCCATCAGCGATGTTATAGCTACTTCCAATGTACCTATTGTGCTTACTATTTCGGCTTCACCAAACGATACTGTTTGTGCAGGTACCAATGTAGTGCTTACAGGTTCTGCATCCGGTATCAGCGGAGGTACTTATACATGGTCGGGTTCCGGCGTGGTTTCACCGCCACAGGTTACTAATCCATACTCACGTGTGTTGAACAATACCGCCACTTTTAACCTGACCTATAATTATGGTACTTGTTCTTCAAGTGCTATCCTTACGGTAGAGGCCAAACCCGTTACAGCCGCTATAGCTGGTACTGTACAACCAACTTGCGGTTTAAATAACGGCAGCATAAGTGGCAGCGGCTCCGGTTTCCAATCTCAATTCAGCTGGTTCAAAGATGGTGTGGCCTTCGGCTCCAATGCTTCTATTCTTAGCAATCTCGGCCCCGGCAATTATACCTTTATAGTTACAGATGATATCACAAAGTGCACCGATACGGTTTCTAATATTGTGCTGGCAGATAATACCAATTATGCCACTATAGATTCATTGCTATTTACCGATGAAACCTGCTTTGGTAAAGCGGATGGTACAGCACGTGTCGTGGCTAGTGGGGGTACTGGCAATTATACCTACTCATGGAGCCATTCCACTACTATCAAAACGGCAAGCGTTACAAAGCTGGCACAGGGTACATACTATATTACGGTAAATGACGGCGGCTGCCTGCCTATCGTCGACACCTTTGTTATCAGCGGACCCAAAGATTCGCTTACCGTAGATACTGCTACTACACAGGATTATTGCAATAAGGGTATTGGTACTGCAACCATTACAGCTGCCGGTGGCACACCGCCTTATGTGTATTCATGGGCTATGGGCTTCAATGCAAATACCATGACGCAACTGGTGGCCGGTAGCTATACAGGTACTGTCACCGACCAAAAAGGATGCACCATAGTAGCTACAGCAGTAGTTACAGGCATTGCCGCTCCGGTTGTTACGTTTGCACCATTCGATTCCCTTTGTCCTGGTTTCGACAATGGTACGCTCACGGCCATTGCTACAGGTTCTGCTACTTCTTATACCTATAGCTGGAGCCACGACCCATCACTGCAAAGGGCTACTGCTACAAATCTTACTCCTGGTGCTTACGATGTTACCATCAGCGATATCGGTGGTTGCACCGCTACTACTTCTGTGGTTTTGGCAGAGTTCGATAATCCAACCATCGATGCTGGTAATGACACTTCTATTTATTCCGGAGGTATTGCCACATTGGTTGTGGCTACTACATTGCCTGTCAATAAGGTTCAGTGGTCGCCTTACATTGCTTCTTCCGATAACTCCCTCACTGCCTACGCCGCCCCAACCGATACCACCAGGTATCGTGTAGTAGTTGGGTATGGCAAAGGCTGTATCCTTACAGACAGCGTTACGGTCAATGTTATTGATTCCGATGCTACCATTCTTGTGCCAAATGTATTCACTCCGAATGGCGACAATATCAACGACTTCTTCTATATCAATAGCTCAGGGGTAAAGGCGCTTAAGCTGTTTGTATTCGACCGTTGGGGCAACAAGGTGTTTGAAACTACCGATGCTGCTTTCCGCTGGGATGGCAATGATGCAATAGCCAATGGCGAACCATTAGGTACAGCAGTATTCACGTATATGATTGAATATGTGTCGTACAAAAAGGAAAATGAGAAAAGAATTATTGAGGGTAGTGTAACCATAGTAAGATAATGAAAACAAGATATACAACACTTTTGGTACTGGCCCTTTCTGCCTTGTTCAATTATTCAGGAGCGCAGGATGTACACTTTTCACAATCGCAGGGCTTGCCATTATATACCAATCCGGCTATGACGGGTTTCTTCGATGGGCAGGTGCGTGTCGGTGGTATTTTCCGTACGCAAAACTTTACGGTAAAAAATAGTGCAGGTACACCCCGCTACGATACGTATGGTGCGTATGTAGATGCTTCCTTGCTAAAAGGCAGGGGTAAAAAGGATTACCTGGGTATCGGTGTTGCCGCTACTTACGATAGGGCAGGGGTGGTATCAGTAAACACTACCAATATCTTGCTGAACATAGCTTACTCCAAGGGTTTTGGCCGAAGGATAAAACACTCCATAGCTTTGGGCTTACAAGGCGAGTTCCTGATGAAAGGTATTAAAACAAACGGCGCTCAATTCAGCGATGGCATCAACGAGAACCTTGGAAAAACTTCTTCAGGAATCGATGCCGGTGTTGGCTTGCGCTACCATGTTAATGTGCGCAGCAGGTTCAACTTTTTTGTAGCCGGTGCCTATACCCACATACTCCAGGCCAAAGAGAATTTCATCAACGGGGCAGGAGCAAAGCGTGCTGCCAAGATAACCGCTCAGGCAGGAGCAGTAGTGGACATCACAGAGAAGTTCAACCTTATCCCATCTTTTATATTTACCAAGCAAGGCAGTTCTATGCAGTCTGTTGTGGGTACCTATGCGCAGTATGTGTTCGGCTTCGAGGGCGATGAGCGCAATGGTATAGCATTTGGCCTGTGGACGCGTATTACCAAGCCTTACCCCGATGCTATCATCGCAGGTGTCCGTTTAGATTTCAAAGGATTGCAAACAGCCTTTACCTACGACTTCAATATCAGCCAGCTTAGTCCTGCTACATCGGGCCAGGGTGCTGCTGAGTTGAGCGTTGCCTACATGATCAATACCAAGCGCAACAAGCGTGGCGGCATCAACTGCCCAAGGTTCTAGAATTTGGCAAGAAAATGTCCTCTGCTTTTGTTTAGCTGGGTTACAGAAAACGAACATTGCGCAACCACTCTTAGCTATATCGAACATTGCGCCTTATTTTCTTGGCTCGCAAGGGTGAAGCAAAAACCGGATCAATTCTGCACACGGAGCCAAGGCGCATTACTGAAATGTGGATTACAGTAACTGCGTAGATTAGTGCAGTTTCGGTTTTTGATTTGCTCTTGCAGCCTTAAAAAGAAAATACAGCGCTTGATTTTTGGTTACCTTTTGATCAAGCAAAAGGTAAGGCAAGGAAAAACTACATCGACCAATTCCGCGTATGCCAAGCCTTTTTATGTTATTGTACAACCAAGCATCGGTGCTTTTTAAGCGTTAATATCCACTTTCAACGGCTTTTCTTTCTTATTGAACCCGAAGTAAAATACTGCCCAGGCCAGTAACGTAATGAAACTCGCTGCCATAATAGGAAAGCGTACATCTATACTTACTATTACCCCTGCTATTAGCGGAGGCACCCCGAAGGCAATACTCTGTACACTTTGTTGTATGCCGAGTATTTCGCCCTGGTTTTCTTTAGGTGTAAGCTGCGATACAAGGCTGGTCAGGTTTGGTTGCGATAATCCCTGAGCCATAGCCACCAGCGGTTGTATTACCAGCAACCATTGCCACTTGGCAGGCAGTATAATGAGTATAAGCGCAGAGGACAATACAATCAATGAAATGCGCAAAATCTGCGGAGGCATAAATTTGGCAGATATCACCCGCGTAAGCACTCCCTGCGTAAATGCAATCCATATACCGATATACCCGAATACCAACCCTATTTCCGAGGTGGTAAAGTCAAACTTCTTTATCAGGTACACCTGAAAGAACTGCATAAAAAAGCTGAATCCTACTGCCTGCAAAAACAAGGTAAGCAGTATCACCCGCATGTTTATCAGCGCAAATGCTTTTTTGATGTTTCGTATGCCCATTAGCAAGCTAACCTCGCCCACACCACTCGGCTTAAAGGTTTCGGGGAACTGCGTTTGTACATAGTAGAAATTGACTGCCGACAACAGTGCTGTAAACCATAATGGAGTAGCATAATCAAACCAGGGGAACAATGCAGTTGGCTGTGCCAGCAGACCGCCTATGGCAGGCCCCAGTATAAAGCCCAGCCCGAATGCCATACCAATTAGCCCGAAGTTCTTTGCCCTGTCTTTCGGTTCGCTTATATCTGCCAGCGATGCCAGCACTATTGCTATGTTGCCTCCCATAAACCCTGGTATAGCACGTGCTATAAACAGCAGCCAAAGTAGCTTGTAGTGTATGGCCAGGGCAAATAGTATATATCCGAAACAAGTACCGGCAATACTAACCTGAAGTATGCTCTTCCGTCCTTTCTTATCGGCCAGTGTTCCAAGTATAGGAGCCCCGAAAAACTGTGCAAAGGCAAACGTAGCAGCTAGTATACCGTATATCAGGTTGCGCGTTGCTTCGGGTGTATCCAGCGGCATCATGCCATGGGTATTGCGTATGATAAGTGGTGCGAATACAGGTATGATAATACCTACGCCCAGCATATCTATAAATACGGTGATAAATACGGCCAGTATAGGGTTTAGCTTCTTTTTTTCGCTCATATAGCAGCGGGAATAAATCTTTAAATTGAAAGAATTACTAAAAAACGGACTCTCAAAAAAACACCTAAACAAAAAAAGCGCAGTAGGAATCTACCGCGCTTTATATCTTATAATTTATACTTGTAGTTATGCTTCAGCAGCAACTACATGCACAAACCTTCTGTCGTTTTTACCTTTGGTAAATTTAACTGTACCATCTATTACTGCATAGATAGTATGATCTTTACCTAGACCAACACCTAGACCCGGGTGGTAAGCAGTACCACGTTGGCGTATGATGATGTTACCTGAAATGCAGGCTTGGCCACCGAATAGTTTTACACCTAGTCTTTTACTGTGCGAATCCCTACCGTTCTTTACCTTACCTTCCCCTTTCTTGTGAGCCATTGTATTATATTTTTCTTAGTTCTTAATATTTAATAGGAAAATTAACCGATGCTTTCTATAGATATCTGAGTCAAAGATTGACGGTGACCACGTAGCAACCTATATCCTTTTCTGCGTTTTTTCTTGAAGATGGTTACTTTGTCGTCTTTCAAGTGTTGCAAAATCTTTGCATTCACTTTTACACCACTTAGAGTTGGAGCACCAACTTTAACAGAACCATCTGTATCTGTAAGAAACACTTTATCGAAAGATACTGCATCGCCTTCACTGCCTTCAAGACGGTGAACGTATACTTTTTTGCCTGCTTCTACTTTAAATTGTTGTCCTTGTATCTCTACTATCGCGTACATGCTTTCAAAAATTTTGGAGTGCAAATATAGTAATCATCTTCTTTTTACCAAATAATAATCAGAACCATTTTTGCAAATACCTGTTTATTATCGCTTTTGGTCCATTTCGTAGCTGCTCAGTTGGGTTATGAACACTTACTTTATCTAATATATATACTTTTAACAATATTCTATCCTTTCATAGCCCTCATTCTTTGTAGCAGCGTAGGGTGGCTGTAATGCATAAACACATACGCCGGATGGGGCTGCGGGTTGCTCAGGTGGTTTACCGTCATTTTCTTTAGTGAGCTTATCAGCGGCCCTTCGCTAAAGGTTTCTTTGGCATACCTGTCTGCCTCGTATTCATTTTTTCTGCTAAATAGGTTCATGAATAACCCTGTCAATGTGCCTATTGGACTATACAATAGCATAAAGGCAATCAGCGCCAGGTGAAAGTTATTTTCTTCTGCACCCAGCATTTGTGCCAGCAGGGGATTGGTAGATAGCCAGCCAAACAGGAAAAACAAAAGCCCCATCTGCGCTACAGATAGCAGAATACCCTGTAGCACATGCTTCTTTTTATAGTGGCCTACCTCGTGCGCCAGCACCGCTGTTATCTCTTCTGTGCTCAGGTCTTTTATCAGGGTGTCATACAGCACTATATTCTTTTTGCTGCCCAGCCCGCTGAAAAACGCATTCGCCTTGCTGCTGCGCTTAGAGCCATCCATTACAAATACATTGGTAAGCGGAAAATCCACCTTGCCGGCATACTCTTCTATTGCCTGTCTCAGTTCACCTCCTTCCAATGGCGTCAGCTTGTTGAATATTGGCAATAGTAGATTGGTATAGAACATGGCAAAGAATATAGAGAAACCCGATAGCACCGCCCATGCCGCCAGCCAAAAAGTACTACCCAGCAACTGAAACAGGAAAACAAGAAGGCTGATAAGCACGCCACCTATCACAGCGCCAATCAGCATGCCCTTGATTTTATCTGCTATAAATGTAGACAGGGTAGATTTATTGAATCCGAATTTTTCCTCTATTACAAAGGTGCGGTAGATAGAAAAAGGCAGCCCGATAACAAATGATCCCAGCCCCATGATCGCAAAAAAGATGAGGGACTGCAATATGGTATTGGTCGTCAATCCTTTTGCAAAACGGTCCACCGCAGCAAATCCCAAGAGCAGCATTGCCAGTGACACACCTAGTGAAATAAAGTCAGATATGGAGCTGATGCGCGCATTGGCTTGGGCATAGTCCTTTGCTTTGGTCACCTGCTCAGGCGTATAAAGGTCTTTTAGCTCTGCGGGTATCGGTAGTTCCCATGTTTTCAGGTTTTTGTAGTCTATATATTTCGAAACAAGGAATTCAATGATGATGAAGCCGATTATCAAATACAATAAGGTAACTGCCATACAGCAAATATATTTTTAATCAATAATGGTTGAGTGAGGATTTTCTCATTTAACTTTTGATAGCAGCCAGTCTTTTTCTGCTATCGCTTTGGTGTTTTCTACCTTTGTTTTCAGTCGCTCACGCGCTGGTTTGTCGTAGGGGCGCAGGTGCGATAGCTGCAGCACCATCTTCGCAAAGTTGCCGTATACCGCTTCGTGGTAGGTCTGCAGCTTCTTCCTTTTTAGCTGTTGCTTCAGGTTGTCTATACCATATCCCAGCAGGTTATACTCATCTGACTCGAAATATGTTTTAATAAGTAATACACGTGCGTCCAGATCTGTGAATTGTTCCTTTATTTCCACCTCTTGTAATAGGTCCGCCACTGCATCAAATTTGCCTAATGAGAAAAAGTACCTCGCCTTGCAATAAGCATAGAATCCATCCCTTATTTCGACCGTAAGCTTTGGCTTATATTCCTCAATAAAGCTACCCACCCAATCATAAGCTTTTAATCCTATGGCTATGGCAGTTATGTTTTTATAGGTAAAAGGGGAGAGGTGGCCCTGTTCTTCGAATATGCCCCGCTCCAATCCTGCCTTGTAAATATCAAATACCTCGATAAAATATTTTTGCCCTCCAGTATTCAGTCGCCTGATGCAATAGTTGATGGCCAGGGTGAAAATATCCTTTAGCTCCTTTACTTCTATTCTGCCGGACTTATGCAAAAGCGCATCTTTTAGCTGCAGGAAATAATCCTCATTATCAGGCTCGCTCAGGCACAGGTAGTTGAAATACAGCAAGCTAACCAATGGATTGCTGAGCAGTTTTTTTCGCTGTATCATTTCCATTACCTCGTCTACCAGCTCCGGTTGGTGTTCAAAGTGGAATATATTTTTGTAAGATAAGATACTACAAACATGCTTTAGCTTTTGGGTTATATAAAACGAATCAAGGTCATCAGTTAGCTTTTGCAGGTCGTCATTCTCTGCCTTTCTGTTACTAATAGAATAGGAGTAATATTCCGTGTGCAGTTGCAACTGGTAAAAGTAGTTTGCCGGGCTTATCGCTGCTGTAGTGGCAATGTATTCTTCTGCTTCTTTGTATCCTGCCAGGAATTGCTTGGGCAGATTTCTTCTCCGCAGCGATTGGGCCAGCAGCAGTTTTTCCTGTACAGCATCCTGCTCCATTTCATGTATGGTTATGTAGCGTGTTATAATCCTGGTCAGGTAGGTCATCACATGCCGCAGTTTGGCTATATCCATTTCCTGTTTTGGGAATACATATTTATATGCCCCTTCAGCACTTATTCCGCTGGCCTTTGCTTTCTTTGTCTTCAATAGGTATTCATACAGCTTTATCTCTTCTTCCCGGTAATTGAAAAAGGGCGAATGGACGGCTTTATCCAGTTCTTTCAGTTCTTCTATACTTAGCGACGAGAAAAGCTGATATAAACTGCTGGCTTTAAAATTCATTTTTTTTCGATAAAATATAGCCATGAAAGTACTTATTTAATTGAAATTTTGCTTTATGTTATGAATGTTTCTCTTCGATAAAATGAATTATTTGACCTTCTTTTTGCTTGTTGATTGCAAGACTTTCGTACTGTGAAAGTTTCTCAACCAACAAAAACAAGATATATGATACGTACATTATTACTTAAAACATGGCTGCTGTGCAGCATTATGCTTGGCTTATCACAGCTGCATGCCCAGGGATGGATAAAAAGGTTCCTGCCAAATGAAGCGGTTATCTTCAGTTCGGTTTATGCCACCGCCGATAGTGGATTCCTGGCTACGGGTTTTTGCTTAAGCAATTTCAGTTTTGAGCGTACTATTAAGATCAATGCTGCCGGACAAGTTCTTTGGCAGGTAGATAATGACTCTGTTGCAACAGGCTCGTTCAGTAACATTACACAGGATGGTGGCCTGGTGGTATTCGGATATAGTGAAGGAGGTTTGGGCTTGCAGAGCCGCAATATGATGAGGCTGGATAAAGACGGCAACAGGCTATGGGTAAAGGATATCCACAGCTATAACAATGGAGGGCAGGGTGGCCTTGGCAATATAGATTTAGATACTACAGATAATGGTGGATTTATTTGTGTGTTCACAGCATATGATACCTCTTTAGATATTCAACGATTATATGTAAAACGGTTGGATGGCAATGGTAATTACATTTGGGAGCAAAGCTATTATGATACAGATACTACAAAATACTGTTATGCGCTGCGCAATGCAAAAGATGGCGGATTTATTATGGGCGTGAAGACTCCGGCAGGTTACAGGTTGCTGAAGATAGACGGCATGGGTAATAAGGAATGGGAATATGTTTCCGTGCCGCAGGCTTATATCCTGCCGGTTATAGCAAGGGATGGTAATATTCTGGTGCAGATAGGAGAGTATTGGAAGGGAGAAAATATTATTGCAAAACTGGACCAGGATGGAAATGAGCTTTGGCGGCATTTATATCCTGTGTTACCCGATTCTGCCTCATGGGCAGGCTCCATCATAGAAAGGCCGGATAAAAAATTGGTTATGATGGCTTCAAGTAGTGCTGGTAGTGGAAGATTTACATTTTGCATAGCAGATACATTGGGAAATATTCTGCTAACACGGAACATCAGCACTGCGAGGCTTGGATATAAAAACAAGGTTGTTAAATCATCTTATAAGAGCTTTAACACCTCAGCTGATGGAGGCTATGTGTTTGGTGGATTTATTGAAGATAACATGAACAATACGCTAAATTATTCAGGCTTTATTGCAAAAGTAGATAGTGATGGTGTTGTTTATCCGGGAGTTGTTTCCGGAATTGCATACAATGATGCTGATGAGGATTGCCAAAAGGATAGTATCGAAATGCTTATTCATCCTGCGCTTGTTACCTTCACCGGAGTTTCAGATACCTTTACTGTTACCACCCTTGACACAGGGTATTTTTCAATAGCTATAGATACAGGTAGTTACAATATAGATATAGCCCCGCCATCACCATATTGGGAGGCCAACACGTGTAACATTTCTATGTTGGACATTGTTGGTGGAACAGACAGCATTTTAAACCTTGGTTTCAAGCCCATAGTAATAAGCCCTTATATTATTATTGATGGTCACATAAGCCGCCAGCGCCTTTGCATGCCTGCAATTTACAAAGCTAAATACTGTAATACCGGCACTGCCCCATTCAATGGAGTATTGGAAATTAAAGTAGACAGCCTGCTCCAGGTAGATTCTGCATCTACACCCTGGTTAGCCAAAAATGGAAACACCTGCTACTTTACCGTAAATGCACTGGGAATAATGGAGTGCGCCAATCTGGAAATTTACTGTACCGTACCTTGCGATGCTAACCTTACAGGTCGCACCACTTGTATAGATGCGCATGCCATAGTGGATACTGTTGTTAATTCATCTCCGCTTTGGGATAAGTCTAATTTGTCTCTGCTTGTAGTACACGACATTTCCGAGGATAGCATCACATTTACACTTAAAAATAAGGGCAACGGTGCCATGATAAATCCCGAAAGCCTGATAGTAATAGAGGACAATGTGATTCTATTCAGGGAACCGGTTTCATTGCCCGTTGGTGGCGAGGTAATCCGGAAGGTAAAGGCAAACGGCGCTACATGGCGGGCTTACATACCACAAACCAAACTGAATCCATACTCGGCATTTGCTACTGCTGCTATAGAGGGGGCGGGTCAGAATCAGCAAGGCACTATCAGCACAGGCTATTTGAAGCAGTTTGCATACAACGGCTATTATGGCTACTACTACAACACATGCGAACAGATATTTAACTCATACGACCCTAACCAAAAGACGGTAAGCCCAACAGGCTTAGGTGCAGACCACATTATAGAAGGCTCCACTGCATTGGAATACACATTGGATTTCCAGAACACGGGCAACGACACCGCCTATATTGTGCGCGTCATGGATACATTGCCGTCCTACCTTGACCCGGCTACTATCAGGAAAGGGGTAAGCAGCCACCAGTGCCAGATGGAGATAATCGGTAAAAATGTGATCTCTTTTACCTTCTACAATATCAACCTGCCGGATAGTGGAGCCAATCAACTGCGCAGTAATGGTTTTGTTAAGTTCAGAATCAAGCAAAAGACAAACAATGCCATGGGCACCGTAATCGACAATAAGGTATCCATCTACTTCGACTATAATCCACCAATAGTAACCAACACCGCTACCGTGCGCATTGGCGAGCTTAGGATTACAGGCATAGAAAGCATCTATGCCAATAAGCTCCTGCAGGTAAACGCATTCCCTAATCCATTCAAAGACAAGACCACCATCAAAATTGAAGGTGAGCGCTTTGCCCAGTTGGAGTTAAAGGTATTCGACATCAGCGGCAGGCTGGTAAAGCAGCAGCTTGCTTACAATACAGATGACTTCATCATAGACAAGCAAGGCTTCAATTCAGGTAGCTATATCTTCGAAATAAGCAGCAACGGCAAACCTGTTGCGAAGGGCAAAATTATGGCTGAATAAGCTGGCTATTACAAGAAAATCAATGGGGCATTGTCTGAATAAGATAATGCCCCTTTTTTATTCAAGAAAGGGAAAGGTTTTGACCTGATTTTGAAATATAAATGGTTTATTTGCTTTCAATTAATTAATCCTAATAACAACTTAAACTGATCCTTGGCTAAGGCGAATTCCAACTTTTATGATTCAAAAATTTACTGTCAGGGTAATTGTTACCTGTTTACTTTTTTTTGCATGTACTCAACTTTCAGCACAGGGCTGGATGAAACCGATCGGTCAGTTAATTGATGCAGATTCTGCCTTCATCGATGATTCTACGGGTTTACTGTTGATGCATGATCTTATTCCAACTATGGATAATGGATGTATTTTAACGGGATATAGTCAGTTCGATGCTACGATTCCCAGAATAATTAGACTGGATTCAACTGGTAATAATGTTTGGAAAGGCCAATATGGAGAAGATACACCTCCTAATTTCTCTATAGTAACTCAAGATAATGGAATATTGATGATTACGGTTCCTGATAGTATAGTCCATAATCGGATTGTATTAACCAAAGTAAGTAATAAAAATATTCAGGTATGGACAAAAAATGGGTTTTTCAGCAATGGTACTACGGTTAACTTATCTTATAAATTGGATACTGCTGATAATGGAGATTTCATTGCAGCATTTTCGGTTAGCAATCAACAAGGAGAAAACTTATGCGTAAAACGATTTAATGCTGCTGGAAATGAGTTGTGGTCAAATAATTATCTTATTGCAGATAGTTTTTTAAGCATAAATCAAATATGTAATGCTAAGGATGGCGGGTTTTTAATAATCATGAATCATAAAAGTAATACTCAGGCCAAGCTTATTAAAATCGGTGCTAATGGCAGTCTTTTATGGCAGTATGACGTCAATACAGCCTGGAAGCCACTTAATGTTTCAATATCCCTTGACGGCAATATTTTATTGTTTTTGGCTGATAATGCTGATAGCATTAGCCCTAAAGGAAGTAGAATAGAAAAGCTAGATAAGACCGGAAATAAGCTATGGGAACAATCTTATGGTTTGTTTGCAACTGAACCTCATTGGTATTGGGCATTTGAACGGTATGATAATACTTTTGCATTAATAGGTTTGAAAGATACAATTAATCCTTCAACTATAGTCTTTTCTATTATTGATTCGGTAGGAACCTTATTATATCAGAGAAAAACGGTTATAGACAGTAATATGCTTAAAAGCACATCATTAAGGCCGGAAACTTGTCAATTTGCCATTCTTGACAGAACAATTAAGAGAACTGCCGATGGGAGTTATTTTATAGGAGGTCATCTTTTAGGTGGAATTTATTTTTTTCAGGCTGTACTAATCAAAATGGATAGTATGGGGGTAGTTTTTCCTAGTACCATATCAGCATATACTTTCTACGATAAAGACTCGAATTGCCAGCCGGATAGCACAGAAATGATAATCGGCTCTTCACTGGTTACTTTTGGTGGAGCAATAGATACCTTCAGGATCATTACCAGGAATAATGACTTCTATAGCATTGGTGCCAACGCAGAAACCTATTCTGTTAGTGTATCACCCCCGTCTTCCTATTGGCAACCTTCCGGCTGTAATCCGGCTTCCGTTACACTGGCCGATAAAAGCGATACGGTTATAGCATTAGGTATCCAACCTTTGGTTTCGAGCCCTTATATAGTGGTCGATGGGCACATAAGCCGCCAAAGGATGTGTATGGACGCAACTTATAAGGCGCAGTATTGTAATACCGGTACTGCCACCTTTCAGGGATTCCTGGAGGTTACGGTTGATACCCTTTTGGAGGTAAGGTTTGCCTCTCAGCTGTGGGTATCTAAAAGCGGCAATAACTATGTATTCCAGGTTGACTCACTCGGTATTATGGATTGCGCTTCTCTCGAAATATACTTTACAGCACCCTGCGATGCCGACCTTACCGGCCGCACTACCTGCATTGTAGCACGTGCCTACAACGACACTGTACTCAATGTTTCGCCGCTTTGGGACAGGTCGGATTTAAGTATGGATGTGGTATATGACCCGGCAAAGGACAGTATTACATTTACCTTGAAAAATACCGGCACCGGAAATATGTCAAAGCGCACCCCATTGGTGATACTTGAAGATAATGGGATTTATCTGTCTGATTCAGTTCAACTGCAATCACCAGGGCAGCTGGAGTACAGCATAAAGGCAAACGGAGCTACTTTCAGGGCGATTGCCCCACAATCTGATTATAATCCGTATTCAGCATTTGCTACAGCGGCTATAGAAGGCGCAGGCTTCAACCAGCAAGGGAAGGTAAGCATAGGTTATTTAAAGCAATATGCCTATAATGAGTACTATGGCTACAACTACACTGCCTGCGAGGCAATATATAACTCATACGACCCTAACCATAAATCAGTAACGCCTGAGGGTGCAGGCGCAAATCATATCATAGACAGCACCACCGCATTGGAGTACACCCTGGAGTTTCAGAATACAGGCAACGATACGGCATATCTGGTGAGGATAAAAGATACACTTCCGGCTTTTCTGGATATTGTAACCGTTAAACAGGGTGTAAGCAGCCATAACTGCAATATGGATATAATCGGAAAGAATACGCTCCTGTTTACCTTTGGCAATATCAACCTTCCCGATAGCGCCACAAATCCTGCGGGAAGCAACGGGTTTGTAAAATTCAAAGTGAAACAGAAGCCAAACAATGCCATGGGCACCGTAATCGACAACAAGGTATCCATCTACTTCGACTATAATCCACCAATAGTAACCAACACCGCTACCGTGCGCATTGGCGAGCTTAGGGTTACAGGCATCGAAAGCATCTATGCCAATAAGCTGCTACAGGTAAATGCTTTCCCTAATCCATTCAAAGATAAAACCACCATCAAAATTGAAGGTGAGCGATTTGCCCAGTTGGAGTTAAAGGTATTCGACATCAGCGGCCGTCAGGTAAAGCAACAGATAACCTACAATACAGATGGCTTCATCATAGACAAGCAAGGCTTCAGTTCCGGTAGCTATATCTTCGAAATAAGCAGTAACGGAAAGCCTGTTGCGAGGGGCAAAATTGTGGCTGAATAGGCAGTTCAGATACTTCTTCAAAGGGGCTGTTCCGCAAGGAATAGCCCCTTTTTTGTATCCTTTTTGTACAGCCTTGTTAACCGTGTTTATATTCAAAACGCCCCAAACTGCAATACCAGCGTACAATCAACGAACTTTCGTGACGTTATAATAAGCAGTATGGAAGAAATTGTGTTTACCAATTCTTTTAGAAAAAAGAAGAAAGAAGATGATGTGCCGTTTGATGTAGACAACGATAGCACCGCTGAGGCTGTTGCTGAAGAGAAATCTGGCCCTAAACCAAAGGCCGAAAAAGCCAGTGCCGATAAGCCAAAAGAGAAGGCCAAACCTAAATCTAAGACCGATAAATCATTCGAATCCGATGACAACGAAGCGCCAAATATGCTGAAAGACGGTCGCGCCGCAAAGATTGTAGGGTTGCTGCTTTTGCTTTTCTCCTTCGTTATGGGTGCCAGCATCCTGTCCTTCATATTCACGGTAGAGGAGGATCAATCCCTGCTCTACAACAATGCCCTGCAAACACTTGGGGATAGCTCCATTCAGGTCAACAATGCCCTCGGCCGCTTAGGTGCTGTATTGGCAAATCTATTCTTCAACCGACTTTTCGGCTTCTCATCTTTGATAGTTACCGGTATCTTGTTCTCCATCGGGTTTAACCTTGCCGTTAAAAAAAGCCTGAAGAACCTGATACCACTAGTTGCCTATGGCACTACAGCGATTGTATGGCTTTCAGCTACCCTGGCATTTATCAATGGCCTTGTATATCCTGCATCCATTATAGCATGGGGTGGGGGAGTAGGCAACTACCTTACCGGTACTGGTGGTGTGCTGATTGGCCTGGTACAGGTTGCCGGCACTGCCGCTGTATTGTTCGTTTCTGCTCTCATTTACGCAGTAGTTATGTACAACATCAGCTTCGATGGCTGGATGAACTGGATGCAGCGCAGAAGGGCCGAACGTGCCTTGATAAAAGAAGAGCAGGAGGCCCAGCGCAACACCTTTGCAGAGCAGGCCAAAGCCGCCATGGCAGAGGCCGAAGCCAACGACTTCCGCGACAACAGCGAGGATATATTTGGCAAGGACAACCTGGACAATGTGATCAACTCTAAAAAGAACCAGCACCTCTTCAAGCCTGAGCTGCAACTGGAGGTAGATGACACTGTAGCTCCTTTAGAGGCTGTTCAGCAAAACAAGATCGTTCATAAGCTCGACGATGAGTTCGTAGACCTGTTTGCCGACAACCACGATGATGTGGACCTGGACAGCATTCCCGAAGTGCCTTTCAATAGCACCCCTTACGACCCTACCGAAGACCTGAGCAACTATAAATTTCCTCCTTTGGAACTCTTGCAGGAGCATGGTAGTGGCACAGGTGTCATCAACATGGACAAGGAAGAGCTGGAGCGCAACAAGAACCAGATCATCTCTACCCTCAACAACTACCAGATAGAGATTTCCAAGATAAAGGCTACAGTAGGCCCCACAGTTACCCTCTACGAGATTGTGCCTGCTGCGGGTGTTCGTATTTCCAAGATCAAGAACCTCGAAGACGATATCGCACTTAGTCTTGCTGCCCTTGGTATCCGTATCATTGCGCCTATTCCGGGCAAGGGTACAGTGGGTATAGAGGTGCCAAACATCAACAAGGAGATAGTGAGCATGCGCAGTATGCTTATGAGCGAAAAGTTCCAGAACTCTACCGCCGACCTGCCTATTTGCTTGGGCAAGTCTATCTCAAACGAAATCTACATTGCCGACCTGGCCAAGATGCCTCACTTGTTGATGGCGGGTGCTACCGGTCAGGGTAAATCCGTTGGTATCAACGCTATCCTCGTATCTCTTCTGTACAAAAAGCACCCTTCGCAGATCAAGTTCGTGATGGTGGACCCTAAAAAGGTAGAGTTGAGCATCTATGAAACCCTTGAAAAGCACTTCCTGGCTAAGCTGCCGGGCGATGAGGATTCTATCATCACCGATACTAAGAAAGCTGTTACTACCCTAAATGCCTTGTGCGTAGAGATGGACCAGCGCTACGACTTGCTGAAAAAAGCCAGTGTACGTAACCTGAAAGAGTACAACGCCAAGTTCATTTCCCGTAAGCTGAACCCGAAGAACGGCCACAAGTTCCTGCCATACATCGTACTGGTTATCGATGAGTTCGCCGACCTTATCATGACAGCCGGCAAAGAGGTAGAGATGCCTATTGCCCGTCTTGCCCAGTTGGCACGTGCTATCGGTATTCACCTTATATTGGCTACTCAGCGTCCCTCTGTTAATATTATCACAGGTACTATCAAGGCCAACTTCCCTGCCCGTATCGCTTTCCGAACCTCCAGCAAAATCGACTCCCGTACCATTTTGGACCAGGGTGGTGCAGAGCAGCTGATAGGCCGTGGCGACATGTTGCTTAGTGTAGGTAGCGATATGCTGCGCCTACAGTGTGGTTTTGTGGACACTCCGGAGGTAGAGATGATTCGCGACTTTATCTCTGGTCAGCAGGGCTATGCAGAGGCATTTGAGCTTCCTGAATACATCGATCCTAAGGGTGAAAAATCTACCGGTGGCGATGATGATTTTCTGGCAGAAGGCGAGCGCGACGATTTGTTCGAAGACGCTGCCAGAGTAATCATTCAGAACCAAATGGGCTCCACTTCCCTTATCCAGCGCAGGCTTAAATTGGGCTACAATAGAGCGGGTCGTTTAATGGACCAACTGGAAG
>DLGO01000115.1:21324-24477 GCA_002482725.1 Bacteroidetes bacterium UBA7692
TGGAAGAAGCAGGCATAGTAGGAGAGAACCTTGGCAGCAAAGCACGCGAAGTAAAATTCAAGACCGAAGCAGAATTGGAACAGTTTTTGCAGAAGATACGCTGAATCTAAATTCGAATTGTGAAAGGAAAGATCTTTACTACCCTAACTGCTTTGGCAGCTATACTTTTTTGTGCTCCGCTATTGTATTCATTTACCCAGGATAAGGCTTATACCGACCCGGAAGCCGAAGGTTTGCTACAAAAGGTAAGTGCCAAATACAAGGCATATCAAACCATACAGGCAAATTTCAATCTCCTGGCAGTTAGGCCCAAAATGAAAGCTACCGACAGTGAGGCAAAGCTTACAGATACTATCCAGGGCCAGATATGGCTAAAGGGCAGCAAGTTTAAGATTATCGCTCAGGGTCAGGAAATTATCTGCGATGGCAAAAATATCTGGACCTATGTAGCGGCCGACAAAGAAGTGCAGGTAAACTACTTTGAAGAAAGCGACGAGGTATTTTCACCATCCAAGATTTTCAGCCTCTACCAGCAGGGCTGGTCATATCAAGTCAAAGAACGAAAAATGATTGCCGGCAAAAAGGCAACAGTTTTAGAAATGAGCCCTTCCAGTAAGAAGGTGTCTTTCTTCAAAATAGATGTAAGCATAGATGATGCCGGGCTTACAATCCTGGAATCCAAGATTTACGAAAAAAGCGGTATGCGCTATATCTATAAGCTTGGCAAGACTTCTACCAATCAGGAGCTTACCGATACCTTCTTTACCTTCGATGCTAAAAAGCACCCGGGTGTTAATCTGGTAGACCTTCGCTAAAGGTTGCGCTACAGGTAGCTTAGCAGCATAGCCTTGTCCAGGCTTTCCATGCGCTGTATCTTGCCTGATTCCGTCTTGCTGAATCCGGCAGAAAAATATACCACCTTAGGCTTCTCGTATTTGCTCAATACTGTATTAAATATTGGCCCCAGCTCGCTGGTCTTTATCTGCCCTTCTATTACTATAGCCAGCCTTTCGCCATATACTGCATCCTTTTCTCCTGTTACAAAGAATGGCACAGATAGCTTTCCTGTTAGTTTACGCTCTATCTCTTCCGGGTATAGCTTTACACCGCCACTGTTCACCACATTGTCGTAGCGCGCCTTCCATATAAATTCAGTAGGCGAGATTAATTCCACCACATCATTGGTCGCTAAAGCTTCTATATTCAGATGTGGTGCGCTTATCACCAGGCACTCATTACTATTAATGTTAAACTGCACTCCGGGCAGCGCGGCAAAGTGCGTGGAGGAATCATGGCCATTTATTTTCCTCAATGCCACATGGCTTACTGTTTCCGTCATGCCGTAAGAGGCATACACCTTATTACTCAGCTTTTTGATAGCATCTTCCAGCTCAGCGGCTATTTCACCGCCTCCCAATATGATTGTCTTTACCTGCTCCGCTTTTTTACTGGTTTTACTATTCTTCAGCGCATTGCTTAGCTGCATGGGTGTCAGTGGAGCAAAGTCCACCTGCTGGCCTTCTGCCAGTGCTGCAAAGGGATTAGACGAGGGCGCACTTATCAGCAGCTTATACCTGCCTACAATCGCCCTTACTATCATCATCCTGCCACCTATTTGCTTTACGGGTAATGCAAGTAAAGCTGTAGTGCCAATCCCCAGGCCAAAGTAAGCATTGGTAGCCGTAGCGCTGTTTATCAGTTGCTCTTTGCTGTGCTTTATTACTTTAGGTATACCTGTGGAGCCGGAGGTCTTTATGCTGAATTCTTCCTGGCCGGGTTTTAAAAACAGGCCTATAAAGTCCCATATATCCTGCTCCCATGCCTCTGCATTTTGCCGTTCCGTTCGCTCGCTTTTCAGGCGGGTCAGTTGGCTTGTCGGTAAGGAAAAATCAATAAGGAACATCGGTCCTTGTTTAGGGTTGTTACATCAAAAAGACTTATCACCTTATAGTGATAAGTCTTTCATTCAATAGTATCAGTATTATTTAATTATTTACCTGCAGGTATAGGAGCTGTTGGTGTTGCTGCCGGGGCTGGTGTGGCAGTTGTGCTGGCACCATGGCAGCTTTTAGCGCCGCCTTTTTGGCAGCATGCTGGTGTGGCACCGCTACCTGTAGCTGCTGCACCGCCGCATCCTTTTGCACTTTTATGTGTTTGTGCTTTAGCTTTTTTGCTTTTATCCGCTTTGCCATCATGGCTGAAAGACGCTACACTTACCAAAGCCAGCGCCAATACCAATGCATACTTCTTCATACTGTGTTGTTTTTTATTTATTCTTCTTCACAATCAGGTAAAGTGCCTATCACGGTTATTCCACCTTGTACCTTTTGCTTTAGATCTACCTCAATTTTTGTGCCAACAGGCAGAAAAAGGTCTACCCTCGAACCAAATTTAATAAATCCTAACTCTCCTCCTTGTAATACCTCATCACCTTCGTTCAGGTACCAGCGTATTTTCCTGGCCAGTTTGCCCGCTATCTGGCGTATCAGTATCTCTACACCTTCATCATTTTCTATTACCACCGTGTTGCGCTCATTTTCTTCCGAGCTTTTAGGGTGCCATGCCACCAGGTATTTACCCGGGTGGTATTTCTGGTACTTCACTACACCTGCTAGTGGCGCACGGTTCACGTGCACGTTTGCAGGGCTCATGAATATGCTCACCTGTACCCGCCTTTCGTTAAAGTACTCATTCTCGCTTACCTCTTCTATCACCACTACCTTGCCATCTGCAGGGGCTATTATCTTGTTGTCGTGCAGTACCAGGTCACGGAATGGTATCCTGAAGAATGAGGCAAATGCCAGTATAATGATCAGGGAAAGGCTCCCAGAAATGATGTATGCGGTATTAGTTCCTATTACCAACGCTACCACCAGGTTCACTACCAGCAAAACAATACCTGTAACCAGCAATGTTTTATATCCCTCGCGATGAATCTTCATCTTAGAGAGCCTGCGCTTTTTATTCTGTCCCATTATATGCGAAAATACACTACTTAAATCGAAAACTCATAAATAAGGCCCTCCCTTATATGTTCTTATCAATACAAAATGTGTACAAACTTGCCGTCCTTAACAAATCAGAACTTCAGGTCGGCCATATTTATCTGATTACTATATAGTTGTGTTCCTGTTTTATTAAATGCAGTGTACT
>DLGO01000115.1:24487-29589 GCA_002482725.1 Bacteroidetes bacterium UBA7692
AACTTTTGCAGGTTTTGCGCTCCAGTCTATGTCCAGTACGCCAAAGTTGTCCTCGTCATACTCCGTACCTACCCTGTACTGGCTTGGCTTGGCATTGTTGCCGTGTATGGTAGCTAATCCACTGCTGGTAAAATCCCACAATGGGTACAGTCCGGCAGGCTGCCTTTTGTTGGTTTCCGCTATATGCACATCGCCGCTCAAAAAGAACACACCCTCAGCGTTGGTTTCTTTCAGCAAGCTGTACATGCGCTCCTGCTCATGTGGAAAATTGGCCCATGCCTCATAGCCGTTATGCTCTGTGCAAAACTGAGTGCTGCTGCATATTATCCGCACTTTAGCAGGGCGTTTTAGTTCCTCCCTTAGCCAATTCCATTGTGCATTGCTCATCATCTTCTTTGTGGTATCTGACACCACAGCTATTGGCTCGCTACCTGGTTTGTCCAGTCCCCAACGCATGTCCAGCAATATTATCTGCACTTTTTGGGATGTATCTCCGTAGTAGAAGACATCATATATACCATCCCTGTTCCACCTGTCGCCGCTCTTAGGCAATCCCCAATAGTCAAAAAATACTTCTTTCGAACCCTGCTTATTCTTAAAGTCTCCTGCAGAGTTGTTCGGCCCGAAATCATGGTCATCCCATACAGTCAGGAAGGGTACTTTATTCCTTAGCGATTCAAATGGCCCTCCCGCGCTTATCTGCTTGTACTTGCTGGTCAGGTAGGTAGTCCAGTCGTTGTCGTGGTTGGCACCGGTATAGTCATCAGAGTATATGTTGTCGCCTATGCCCAGGTATAGGTCAGGATTCTTTGCTTCTATGTACGAAAAAATGCTCTGCGGCAGCAACTGCTGAAAAAAGCATGACCCGAAGGCTATCCTGTTCAACTGCGTCGCAGGGTGGTCATTGGGATATACAATAGGGTCCGGCTGTTTGATTAGCTCATCTGGCTTATCCTTTTTGCAAGCTGTTATGCCTAGCAAAAGCATTGCCGGCAGTATTAACGATTTCTTCATTTTTTCTGTTTGATTTAAGCAAGCCAAACCTAAAATTAAATTCCGACAAACGTTAATTTAATGTTATCTAATTGTGATGCAATTATATTTATGGATATAAACCTTGCCTTCATTTTTGACACCAAACGCCTGACACCAAATTTTTCTCCCCCCGTTTAGTGTCAAAAGACAAAAATAAAACCCTCAACCAATTGATATTCAATACGAATCTACCCTTTCTAAAATGACATAAAAAATAATTTGAATGTCATTTTGCTCCGGACCGCACATGCTTCAGCCTGTCAGACACAGATTAGGTAATACGGATTATCACCCGTTTTATTGCTCTATTCCCCGGTAAAATCTACTTAATTATCTCCACCAGCATCATAAACTGGGTGTACTGCGCCATTACCCATAGGGTCAGCACTACAAACGGCATAGCATAAAAGAATGCATCGAAGCGGTCCAGAAAACCACCATGCCCCGGCATGAAGTTGCCGGAGTCCTTAATGCCCAAACTGCGCTTCAGCATAGATTCCACCAGGTCTCCAATCGTTGCGGCAAGTGTACATACTACGGCAAGCAATGCCCACTGCCCACGAGTAAACACCTGTAGCTCGCGTATTGGTATCAATGGCAACACAAAGAAGGCAATGACAGAAGTAATCAGCACACCACCTATAAAACCCTCCCATGTTTTCTTTGGAGATAACCGCTCAAAAAACTTCTTCCGGCCAAACAGCATACCGCTTGCATACGCCATACTGTCGTTCAGCCATATCAGCACTATTACCGCCATCAGCACATACTTGCTATGGGTAAAATAGATCTCATTTGCCAAGAGTATTGGCAGTAACACATATACCGATGCCAGCAGGTTCCAGCCTATATGCGTAAAAGGCATCGACGCTTTCGAAAACAGCTCCTGCCCAAATAATACAAACAGCAGTATCGGGAAGAAGATCGCAATATCTACAAACTGGAATTTGCGCTCCAGCAACATGCGCAGCAGTCCGGCCTCCTGGCTGCTGCCCAGCGGCAACTGCCCCAATGCGCCATGCAGCAAAAACGAAATAAAGAACAGCAAACCCGCACCTATCAGCAGTGTACGCTTGCTTTTCATTTCAGAAAAAGGGGAAAGTATCTGACGTTTATCTTTGGTGATGTTATAAAATTCGCGCAGCGACCCAAGTAATATCACCAGCATTATAAGCCCGAAACTCCAAACATTCCACAGTATGCAACTGCACATGATTACTACAAACACAAACGCCGTTCCTGCACGGGTCATCAAATTCTTCATCTATGGCTTTCTATATGTGTATCAAATAAAGTTACTTTTCGCCAAACTTTTCAAATTTTCCTGACACGTTCACCCTGTTACCCATTAGCCAGTACAGCGTGCCGCTCACTAATATCAGCCCGGCTATCGATACATATATGGGTGTCGATTCCATTTGCCCCGGGTCTGCTGCAGTTGCACCAGTGCTGTACAAGGCTCTTGCTATTATCGTCAGCATATTATTCAAAAAGTGGCCCGCTATAGGCACCCACAGGTTATCTGTCAGCTCATATATAGCCCCCAGCATCAGTCCCATAAAAAACAGGGCAAGAAAATTGCTGAAGCTCATGTGCACTATGGCAAACAGTAGGGCAGAGGCTACTATTGATACTACTGCACCCGCACCACTGCTGCGCAGCAGCCGTTGTATCGTACCGCGAAAGAAAAACTCCTCGGCTATTGCCGGCAGTAATGCCACAGCCAGTGATAACAGTATTATATGCCCTGCAGATGTCGAATGGAAAAATGAATTCTGTAGCGCTTGTTGTCCCGCTTCCGCTTCCCTGAGGTATTCCAGGAATTTTGGCAAGGGTATCATGCTGTTTATCTGCACCAGCGGCGAAATCAAAGGTATAGAACCCAGTATTATAAGAAGCCCCGCAACCATGCACTTGTAAGGCGGTATACGGTCGGCTTTCAGCGTATGCGCCACCTTACCCTGTTCCAGTAAACTATATAGTACTGCCGGTATCAAAAAAAATCCCAAAGAAGAAATGATGGCTATAGCCAGCAGTGCCGCATCAGGGTTCTTAGCCTTTTCCGAAGTGCTTGCCAGGAAATCTTTAGCATTTTGTATGCCCAGGTAATTCTCCAGAATAAATGAAGCAGCGTACAAGCACAACGTACTACTAAGTACGATAAGGCAAAACAAAGCCGCTATTTTTAATACTACCGGTAAATACCTGAGCGGAGGCTGCTGCAACATAAGCACCAAACATAAGAATTTATAGTAAATGGAGGAATGCCGTTAAATACATGGTGTTAATACACTAGACAGCAGGCTCTTGCTGGCTAAGGCAATGGAAGCTGCCCAAACCCCAGATAATATCCGTGCTGTCAATACCAACTACTTTCCTGGTCGGGAAGCAGGTCTGTATTATTTCCAATGCCCTTTCATCCTTACCACAACGGAAAGTAGGTACTACGACATACTCGTTGCCAATGTAGAAGTTAGCATAAGATGCAGGCAATCTCTGGTCCTCGTACACTACTGCATCGGGCATAGGCAGCTCCACTATATTCAGTGGCTTGCCATTCTCCAGCTTCATGGTTTTCAGCAGCTCCAGGTTTTCCTGTAGCAGATGGTAGTTTTCATCCTCTGTATCCTCTTCCACTACTGTAATCACCGTGTCTTCGTTTACAAAACGGGTGATATCATCAATATGCCCATCGGTATCATCGCCCACAATACCATCGCCCAGCCACAGTATATTTTCTACACCGTAGTAGTCTTTCAGGTATTGCTCTATCTGTTCTTTGGTTAGGTGCGGGTTGCGGTTCTTGTTCAGCAGGCAGGCCGTCGTAGTCAGCACAGTGCCTTTGCCGTTAAAGTCTACCGAGCCACCTTCCATTACTATATCTGCATTAAAAACCTGCAAGCCGAGCTTACCGCCTATCAGTGTAGGTATTACATCGTCCAGGTCGTAGGGTGGATATTTATCGCCCCATGCGTTGTAGCCCCAGTCTACTATCGCCTTGCTATTATCGTTTTTGTTAAGCAAAAATGCCGGGCCGTGGTCCCTGCACCATGCATCGTTTGTGGGGTGCAGGTAAAACTCTATGTTCTCTTTTACAAAGCGCACCGCCGACTGCTCTATGTGCCTTATGGCAAAGGCTTTCATGGCTTCATCGGCTACGTTTATGCATACTTTCTGCCCCTGCGATATCAATGCTATAAACTCGCAGTATCCTTTATATACGCTGTCTATTTTGCCTGGCCAGCTTGCCTCTTTGTGCGGCCAGCTAAGCCACATAGCGCGCTGTGGAGCAAACTCAGCAGGGTGGTAAAAACCAAGGCTGCGCGGCGTTTCAATATTACTCCCCATCTATGTACCTTTTGGTAATCGGTGAATAAGAATCTATTCTTCTGTCGCGTAAGAACGGCCAGTGCGTCCTGTAGTTGTCGCTTTTCTCCAGGTCCAGTTCCACTACGGTTGTTTCTTCTTTTTCGTGCGAAGCCAGGTACAGCAAGCTTCCGAAAGGATTGCTTACAAAGCTGCCTCCCCAGAATTTCATGGCGCCCTGTTGCTCAAAGCCTACACGATTTACGCTTACCACGTGCACGCCGTTGGATATGGCATGTGCGCGCTGCATGGTTTGCCATGCATTGTACTGCTCCACATTGGTAGCCTCTTCCTGCGAAGTAGCCCAGCCGATGGCCGTAGGGTAAAACAATACTTCGGCACCCATCAGCGAGGTTATCCTTGCTGCTTCGGGGTACCACTGGTCCCAGCATATCAATACGCCCAGGGTCAGGTATTTGGTCTTGAAAACTTTGTAGCCCAGGTCGCCCGGGGTAAAGTAGAATTTTTCGTAGTAAGCCGGATCGTCCGGTATGTGCATTTTGCGGTACATGCCCAGGTAGCTGCCATCGGCATCCAGCACGGCAGTGGTGTTGTGGTACAAGCCTTCAGCCCTTTTCTCGAAAAGCGAAGCTATAATCACCACATTCAGCTCCTTTGCCAGTGAACTGAGCATGTCTGTGGTAGCGCCAGGTATTTTTTCCGCCAGCTTAAAATTATCGTAGTCTTCCACATCGCAGAAG
>DLGO01000002.1 GCA_002482725.1 Bacteroidetes bacterium UBA7692
CTCAATAGCAACCTCTTTTTTTTGCGTATAGGTGAATGCCAGAACGCTTATTTCATAGCTATGGTAGCGCGCACAGCCTTCTTCCAGCCATCGTAGAGCTTTTCGCGGTCCGCTGATTTTATAGCGGACGCAAATTTTCTTTGAATCTTCCAGTTTTTTGCAACAGCAGCTTTCTTATAAAATCCTGTAGCCATACCCGCCAGGTAAGCTGCGCCAAGGGCAGTTGTTTCCGTTATTTCGGGGCGCTCTACTCCTGTACCCAACACATCAGCCTGAAACTGCATCAGGAAGTTATTTGAGCTGGCACCACCATCTACTTTCAGGGCTTTCAGCTTAATGCCGGAATCTTTCTCCATAGCATTGAGTACATCGCGGGTCTGATAAGCAAGGGATTCAAGTGTAGCCCGTACCAAATGAGCTTTTGAAGTGCCGCGCGTCAATCCAAAAATTGCGCCGCGCACCTCCATATCCCAATATGGCGCGCCAAGGCCCGCAAAAGCAGGCACTACGTAAACGCCATCGGTGCTTTTTACACTAGTAGCATGGTATTCAGAAGCAGAGGCACTATCTATCAATTTCAAGCCATCGCGCAACCACTGAATCGCAGCTCCCGCAATGAATACGCTACCTTCGAGCGCATACTCCACTTTCCCATTTATGCCCCAGGCTATAGTTGTAAGCAAACCGTGTTTGCTCTTTACCATTTCTGTACCCGTATTCATTAACAGGAAGCATCCTGTACCGTAGGTGTTTTTAGCCATACCCGCCTGAAAACAAGCCTGGCCAAACAGCGCAGCCTGCTGGTCACCTGCTATGCCCGTGATAGGTATTTGCTTTTCTTCGAACAAATCGCGAGAGGTAAGGCCAAAGAAATTAGAAGAATCTGACACCTGCGGCAACATAGCCTTCGGTATATCCAAAGCCTTTAGCAGCTTATTGTCCCATTCCAGTTTTTTGATATTGTACAACAACGTACGCGATGCATTGCTGTAATCGGTAGCATGCACGGCACCTCCGGTCAATTTCCACAATAGCCATGTGTCCACCGTACCGAAAAGCAAGTCGCCGTTCTCTGCTCTTTTACGGGCACCTTTTACATTGTCCAATATCCATTTTAGCTTGGTACCGCTGAAGTAAGCATCTATCACTAACCCGGTATTATCGCGTACATATTTTTCCAGTCCTTTTGCTTTCAGTCCTTCGCAAATAGACGCTGTACGCCTGTCCTGCCACACTATAGCATTGCAAATGGGCTTGCCCGTATGCTTATCCCATACAATGGTGGTTTCGCGCTGGTTGGTAATCCCAATTGCCTCTATCTGCGCAGGTGAGATATTGAATTTGCGCAACACCTGATTGGCCGTATAAAGTTGAGAATCCCATATCTCCATAGGATCATGCTCTACCCAGCCCGGCTTAGGGAAATGCTGGGTAAATTCTTTTTGTGCGCTACCCACCTGATTGCCCTGTTCATCGAATAAAATGCTGCGTGATGAGGTAGTACCCTGATCCAAAGCCAGTATATATTGCTTCTTCATGCCTGAGAGAATTTTCATCGAATATATAAGAACCAAATAAGTGATTTATTAAATATTCCAATTTATTGACACAGAAGCCATACAAAATCTATTTTCACTATGAGAATAGAAAACAGATGAAAGCAATAGTACTGGAGAATAAAGAGCAGCCCTTTGAAATAAAAGAAGTAGAAACACCTGAGCTGCAGGCAGGGCAGGCATTGGTAAAAATACATGCAGCGGCATTTAACCACCGTGACCTGTGGATACAAAAGGGGCAATATGCGGGGCTGAAATACCCTATTATATTAGGCTCTGACGGCAGTGGCATAGTGAGCGCAGTAGCAGATGAAAAGGATAAGCACTGGATAGGAAAAGAAGTAATCATAAACCCATCCCTGAACTGGGATGACGAATCGCCCGCTCAGCCCAAAAGCTTTAAGATACTTGGCCTGCCGGACAATGGTACATTTGCAGAATATACAGTAGTGCCTGCTGCAAATCTTTATAACAAACCTGTTCATCTGGGCCATGAACAAGCAGCGGCTATTCCGCTGGCAGGACTTACTGCCTATCGCTCTTTGTTTTCCAAGGCAAAATTACTGAAAGGCGAAACAGTGCTAATAACAGGCATAGGGGGCGGTGTGGCGTTATTTGTGCTACAGTTTGCCATAGCACAAGGTGCGCGCGTATTTGTAACATCGGGTAGCAATGATAAAATAGACAGAGCCGTAGCACTGGGCGCTACAGCAGGCGCTAACTATAACTCGCGGGAATGGGATAAAGAACTGATGCAGGCAAGTGGTGGATTTGATGTGATAATAGACAGCGCTGCAGGAGAGGGATTCAACAAACTGGTGGACCTGGCAAAACCGGGAGCCCGCATAGTATTTTATGGAGGAACCAATGGTAACTTCCAAAACCTGAGCCCACAAAAAATATTCTGGAAACAGTTGAGCCTGCTGGGCTCTACCATGGGTAACAGCAGGGAGTTTGGTGAAATGGTAGCCTTCGTAGAAAAGCATCAAATAATACCATCCGTAGACAAGGTATTTGATTATACAGACGCTCAAAATGCCATAAGTAGAATGAGTGAAAGGACACAATTTGGCAAGATAGTATTGAGGTTCGCATAATGCTATTCAACACTTTCTTATTGGCTGTAGCTGCTGCCCTGCTCAACTATGGGTATAGCAGGATATTCAATAATAGTGTCGAACTATCGAGGCTGACTGCGGCGATCAGTTTTTTTGCTACCTACAGTGCCTATGCCCTGATGCGCAGCAGGCTGTACATACATGAAGGAGAACAGAAAACCATATTTCATACCAATAAAGCGTATAGATATTCCGTACTTGGCAGTATAGGATTATCAGGACTGGTACTGTTGTATCTGCTACTGCAAGTGGGCAGCGCGCAATGGATAATTGTAAGCATACTTGGCGTGGCATCGCTCATTTACTTTTTGCCCTCGCTGCCAAGGCAAGGCAAATTTGTAAGGCTGCGCGACATACCCTACCTGAAAAGTGCGTGGGTAGGATTTACCTGGGCAGGAAGCTGCGTAGTGCTTGCAGGGGCTTCGTTTCCTATAGAGCAAAGATTTCCTTATGTACTAGAGATGTTCCTTTTTGTAACAGCACTGGCATTGGTATATGACATACGTGACATGAAGATGGACACCGCAGAGAATCACCTGACTGTAGCGCTGAAACTGGGTATAGACCCTACCAGACAATTATCGCTGGCACTAATACTATGTGATATGGTGTGGCTGATGTTCATGAAACCAGTACTTCCTGTTTTCATTATGGCTATGGCAACAAATATTTTTACCCTGCTGCTGATAAGCAGGATAAATGAAAGGTCGGGAGAAGGATTATTCAATCATGGTATAGATGGCAGCCTGCTGCTGCGCGGTGTATTACTTTTGTCTATACAATATCTGTTGACGTGAAGATAAAACGGCAGACCATCCTTATTAATCTGATATCGACAATAGTGCTGCTCGGCATGATGGAACTGGCCAGCAGCGCAATACTAGATAAGCTGTATACCCGTAATTTCAGTGAATCACTTATCCAAAATAACAAGTACGGGAATACAGATGGATTGAAAGCAAATATGGCCGATATTATCTGGGGTAAATTTTTTGGAACGGATGAGCGTGGATTCCGGAAGCAACGCAAAAAAGCGAATGCAAAAAAGGCTGTGCTATATATCGGTGACAGCGTGACACAAGGTGTAGGTGTAGCAGATTCATGTACATTCAGCAACCTGCTGAATGAAAGCACTGATAGCGTGCAGGTATACAACTGCTCTATGATAGGCTGGAGCGTGAGCGACTACAGCAATGTGGTGGATGTGCTGGCAAAAGATAGCGTGTTGGATGTTTCCACCATTAACCTGTGCTGGTGCCTGAATGATATATATGGCAAAACCCCGGTTGCCAGATTGCCAAAAATGGAACGCTTCGGCCTGATAAGCAAGATAAGCAGTTGGCTACAGGAACACTATTCGACATACAAATTGGTAAAGCTTTTTGCCACCAGAAATTCTGACAATTACTTCCGGTACGATGCTGCGCTATACCAAGATAGAGAGGCTTATGACAAGGCGATAGATGAAATAAAACACATTAAGGAAAAATGCGATAGTGCAGGTATTGAATTGAATTTTCTGCTTTTTCCCTACAGGTCGGCTACTAAGGGCAATAAAAATAATGACAACTATGAGGCAATAGCCGGAAAGCTAAAAGAGTCGTTAAAAGCAAATAAAATCGATAGTTTTATTGATGTATCAGGAGCAAAAACGGATAATGACTGCTACCTTTTTTCTGATGAAATACACCTTTCTGAAAAAGGGCACAGGGCCGTTGCAGACTTCATTAGCAGTAAGTAATTATATTAGCAACGCTAAACTGAAAACGGCTCATTTTTAAAAAGATAACGAAGCATATAGCAATGATAAGAAACGACTGGACGATAGAAGAGATAAACGCCATATACCACAGCCCTGTTTTGGAACTGATGTACCGCGCTGCCACTGTGCACCGCGAATACAATGCTACCGGAGAAGTACAGGTATGTACCTTGCTTTCGGTAAAGACAGGAGGATGCTCCGAAGACTGTTCGTACTGCCCGCAGGCAGCGCGCTACAACACAGGAATAGACGCGCACCGCCTGATGAAATACGAAGATGTAATAGGTAAAGCCCTGATAGCCAAAAATGGCGGCAGCACCAGATTTTGCATGGGCGCTGCATGGAGGAATGTGCAGGATAATTCGGACTTTGACAAAGTGATAGAAATGGTAAAGGGCGTGAACACGCTTGGCCTGGAGGTATGCTGCACACTGGGCATGCTAACCGAGAGCCAGGCAGAGCGCCTGAAAGATGCAGGTCTGTATGCCTACAACCACAACCTGGACACCAGCGAAGAAAAATACGGCGATGTAATAACCACCCGCACCTACAAAGACAGGCTAGAAACCCTGGACAATGTAGAGAAAGCTGGCATTAGCGTATGCTGCGGTGGTATAATAGGATTGGGCGAGACAGACGATGACAGGATAAAACTACTGCATACACTAGCTACCCGCGAGCAGCACCCTGAAAGCGTGCCTGTAAATGCATTGGTTGCCGTAGAAGGCACGCCACTGCAAGGCAGCGAGAAGGTAAACGTGTGGGAGATGGTGCGCATGATAGCCACTGCCAGGATATTGATGCCTAAGGCAATGGTAAGGCTAAGCGCAGGCCGCAATGAAATGAATGTAGAACAACAGTCACTTTGCTTTATGGCAGGCGCTAATTCGATATTTACGGGCGAAAAGTTATTGACTACACCTAATCCGGATTTTGACGAGGACAAACGTATGTTCGAAACACTTGGACTAAAACCGCGCGAAGCCTTTAAGGCAGAGAAAGTGGGTGAACTTGTATAATACATTATGAGCCGGGCTGTACATGAACATATCAGGAGCAAGCTCCTGGAGCGCACGTCAGCAGATAATCTACGTACGCTTAGGGTAAACAGCGGCATGGCCGACTTTTTCTCAAACGACTATCTGGGCTTTGCACGCAATAAGGCATTGTTTGATGCAGCGCATAATGAGGTATTGAATATTGCGGAGAGAGAGGGATTCGAACCCATGGAACGCAAATCCGTATCAATCAGCGGCTCTACAGGTTCGCGCTTGCTATCGGGCAACAATAGTTATGTTGAGCAGCTGGAGCAACAACTTGCTGAATTTTATGAAGGTGAAGCTGCGCTATTGTTCAACTCGGGGTATGATGCCAATCTGGGCATACTATCATCTATACCATACAAAGATGCTACAGTAATATACGATGAACTGGTGCATGCAAGCATGCACGATGGCATGCGCCTGGGCAAGGCAGACAGGGTAGCATTCAGGCATAATGACTTAGAAGACCTGAAAGCAAAACTACGAACAACGAAGGGGCTTAAATTCGTAGCTATAGAGGCATTGTACTCTATGGATGGAGACGAGGCAGCGTTGGCAGGAATAATGGCCCTGTGCAGGCAGTATGAGGCTGCTGTCATCATAGATGAGGCACACTCAAATGGCATTATCGGCAACAAGGGCGAGGGCAAGGCACAAGCCGAAGGTCTGCACCGGGATATTTTTATGCGCATATATACTTTTGGCAAGGCTATTGGTGCTCATGGCGCTGTGGCAATATGCAGTGCAGAAACCAAGCAGTTCCTGATCAACTATTGCAGGCCATTTATATTCAGCACGGCGCTGCCGATGCATGCGTTGGCCGCTATAAAAGCAGCTTATGACCACCTGCCACAAGCAGATAAGGAGAGAAAGCAGCTGAATGACAACATAGCACTGTTTACAGGCAATATAAAGCCCAACCCGCTGTTCACCCTGATAGAAAGTAAAAGTCCGATACAGTCGTTGGTGATAAGCGGCAACGCCAACACCAAAGAAATAGCCAAAACTATTCAGGATAAGGGATACGATGCGCGGCCCATACTGGCACCAACAGTACCTACAGGCAAAGAAAGGATACGCATTTGCCTGCATAGCTTTAATACTGCCGAAGAAATCTACGACCTTACAGATGCAATCAATAATTTATGAGCAAGCCAAAATTCCCACAGCATATTTTTATAACGGGCATAGGCACCGAAGTGGGCAAGACCGTGACCAGCGCTATATTCTGCCAGGCACTGGAGGCCGACTACTGGAAGCCCATACAGGCAGGTGGGCTGGAATTTACGGACAGGCATTTTGTGCAATCCAAACTGACTAACCCCCAGTCAAAAACAATAGATGAAGCACACGCCCTGAAAACAGCTGCATCGCCACATGTGGCCGCAGCCATAGAAGAAATACATATAGAGGTGGGCGATATAAACTTGCCACACACTACCAATAAACTAGTAGTAGAAGGCGCAGGCGGTGTAATGGTGCCTATCAACAGCGATGAGCTGATGCTGAACCTGATACTGCATTTGGATATACCCGTGGTGATAGTTTCCAGAAATTACCTGGGCAGCATTAACCATACGCTTTTAACCTGTGAGATGCTTAATACAGCGGGCTGCGAGATATTGGGTATCATATTCAATGGGGAAGAAAATAAGGCTACGGAAGAATTTATACTGAACTATACCAACCTGAATTGTTTTGGCAGGATAGAGCAGACGGAGGAAGTAACTTCGGAATTTGTGACAGCGCAGGCAGTGAAGTTACGGAATAGGTTGAGTGAGCATTTTGAGTTGTAGCTAATTCACCTTATAGATGAATACGATAGTTCCCGTTTGCTTTTCTGCGGCATTGGGGCTTTCGTCGAAGCGGTACTTGCGGGCGGCTTCGAGGGAGGATTGCACAAGGCCATTATCTGATGTGGTAGAGCCTGCCTGTGTATAGCGCGCATCAACTACCTCTCCTTTTTTATTTACCTGTATGGTGATAACCACTTTACCTTTGGCCTGGGATTTATCGTTTACCGTAGGCTTGTAGCGCAGGCTGCGGCCCGCCAGACGCACGTTTCCATCGCCCAGTCCTGAGCCGTTTCCATTACCATTGCCATCACCGGAACCTTTATAGTTACGGGAGTTGGGGTCGCCATTCAGCGCACCCTGGTCGCCCTGTCCTCCGCCTTCTCCATCACCCTTGCTGTTGTTGGGCTTACCAAATGCGCCGGGGTTGAACATGGCATTTTCATCTACCGCAGGTTTTGGTGGCGCATTGTTTACTACAGGATTTGGCTTGGTGACAGGCTTAACCGGAGTAGGTGTAGGAGGGGTTACAACAGGTTTAGTAACAGGCTTAACAGGTTTGTTTTCCAAAACCGGGGCATCCTCTAAATCCTGTGTGGCAAGCTCTTCTTCCTTAGCCACAGGTTGTGGAGTCGGAGCCTCCTGGGCAGGTGGTGTTTCGGCAGCTATGGGTGTATAGCTCATTGCCTGCTCGTCGCCTGTACCTACTTCGCTGAAACCGAAGTTAACGCTCATACCACCTTCATTATCCTCAAACGGAGGATCGGGCAGGGTGAGCTTGTACATGATAAGGATAAATACGATAAGGGCATGTATGGCAATAGTGATAGCCAGGGAAGTAAGGTTCTTCCTTCGCTCAAATGCTTTATTTGTATTGTCAAACGATGCTGAAAACATGCCTTTTTTATCTGCTTATTACTATGATGCCTTATCCGTTAATTTCCATAAAACTACTAGCTATTTTTGGTAGCGAGTATCATCTTAACTTTCATTTTATTACCCAGTGATATCAAATCTACCACTATCTGCACAGGCAGTGTATTATCTACGCGCAACACTACTGTAGGCTCTTCTATCCCCTTTAGTTCTGAAAGCAGGTCATTTTCCAACTGATCGAAAACCACCGGCTTGTTGTTGATGAAATAGTTCTTCTGCGCATCTATGGAAATAGTAACATTCTGCTTGGTAACGGTCTGGCCCGATTGCGCTTTTGGCAATACAAGCTTGATTACCGATGGATTGACCATGGTAGATATGATGAGAAAAAACAGCATCAGGAAGAACATGATATCGCTGAGCGAATCTGTTTTCATTTCCGAATGCATTCTTGATTTCCTGCGCATAACTTCTTCTTTTTCTTTATTCCAATACAACCCTGCGGCTGCTATCATTTAGTAGGCTCGTGCAACAGGTCTATAAACTCCACTGCGGTGCTCTCTAACTGGAAGCTAACACGGTCTATCATGGTATTCAGGTACTGGAAGCCGATGTGCGCAATAATACCCACCACAAGGCCTGCTGCTGAAGTTACCATCTTCTGGTAAAGACCACCTGCAATCAAACCGATAGAAATATTATCTGCCAAAGAGATGTTGTAAAAGATCTTGATAACTCCCATGATAGTACCCACGAAACCGAACATGGGCGCTATGCCTGCTATGATACCAATGTACCCCAGGTGTTTCTCCAGCTTATAAATTTCGAGGTTGGTAGTTGTCTGCACAGCACTCTCAATTTCCTTGATAGGGCGGCCAAGGCGTTTAAGGCCTTTTTCCAGCAAACGCGCAATCGGCGTGTTGGTAGCCTTGCACATGCTTAACGCTGAATCTGTTTTGCCTGCCAGCAAAAACTCCTTGATGTTATTCATAAAACCAGGGTCGATACGTGCAGCGCGGCTGATAACGATGTAGCGCTCTATGATGAAAAAGATAGCCAGGATAGACAAAATGCCTATCGGCACCATGATCCAACCACCTTTTTCTATAAGGCTGAAAAATGAAAGTGTAGGAGCCTCTCCTGTACCTGCAACGGCTTGCGCTGCTGAATCAACTGCAATTTGTAATAGCATCTTATACCTCGATTTGAATTATTAAACGGTGACCGGCACCTATTTATTATCCAAAGTTGCACTATAAAGCGCAGGGCAGTGTACACAAACAAACAATGGCCTGCAAAAGTGTGTAGTGATTATTGACAGGCAGGACGTGATGTACAGCTATTATTGGATTTCTTCTTCCAGGCGAAGCAAGGGATCCTGTTTGGTAAGCCAAAAATTGTTATACCCCTCCCCTATGGTAATGGTGAGGAATTTTTCCTGTATCAGCTCCAACATGCTCAGGAAAATAAAGATGGCGTGGATGCGGTTTTCGCAACGCTCGAATACCTGCTCGAAAGGAAGACGTTCTCCGTTTTCCACCCGCTCTATCAGGTGCATTTTTTCGCCGCCTATAGTGTATGCAGGCTGCTCGATGGTATGCACCACTTTGTTCTTTTCCCTGTCTACGCGCGACAAAACATTCTGGAATGCCTTCATCAGCTTGAACATGGTAAGGCTTTCCATTTCGTAGTCGGTCTCGAAATACTGGGCTATCTCTTCGCTCTCCTTGTGCACGTTGCCACGCTTGGCTATGCTCTGGCGGTCGTCTTCCATCAGGCGCATGGCCTCGGTTGCCTGCTTGAATTTTTTATAGTCCAAAAGGCGGCTTACGAGCTCTTCCCTAGGGTCAATTTCCTTTCCGGATTCATCCAGCTCTTTGCGCGGCAGCAGCAGCTTGGCCTTGATGCGCATAAGCGTAGCGGCTACCAGAATAAACTCGCTGGCAAGCTCTATGTTCATCACCTCCATATTGTGGATGTACGACAGGAAATCGTCGGTAAGCTTGGCAATAGGAATGTCGTAAATATCCAGTTCATCTCTCTCTATGAAGAAAAGCAGCAGGTCGAATGGGCCTTCGAATTGCGGGAGTTTTATGGAATATGTATCGCTCATTATCTATTTCACTTTAAAAATAAAAAACCTCATAAGCATTGCTGTATGAGGTTTTTTAAAATATTCTATTCTATTAATTAAAAGAAGTCAGCCCTGTTGTCTTCAACCTTAGCCAATTTCCTTTTAGCTTCTGCAATACGCTGTGTCTTAGCCTGGTTTTGCTGGCGAAGCGCATTAGTAAAGCTGGTATAGTCTGTAGCTTTAGGAGGCTCCATACCGGCAACTTTCTGTACCAAATAAACACCTGCATTACCTGCTATAGGACCAGTTACTTTATTAGCAGCAGATACAGAAGCCGCAGCAACTACTGCAGGCTCATACATCATACCGTTCAACGTAGGGTTCATTTGCGTAGTACCTACGGCCTCGGTCAATGGCTTGCCCAATTTAGTAGCAGCCTGCTCTATGTTACCTGCTTTAGCTTCTTCAGCTTTTTTAGACAGCAACTCAATTTTTTTATCCCTAAGGAAATCCAGTTTAACGCGGTCTTTTACTGCTTCCAGCTCAGGTGTTCCTTTAGTGCGTATTGTTGTCAGGTTAGCAATGATGTATTTATCATTTACAGATATAATACCTGATACATCACCAGTTTTAGCTGTAAATACCCAACGAACCACTTCTCGTGCACTGCCAAGGCCTTGTACATTGAAGTCGTTTTTACGAACATACTCTACTGTTTGGGCGTTCAATTTTTTGCCTGCTTCTGTAAATTTAGCAGCCGACTGATTGTCTGATGCAAATTTGCTTGCCTCTGCATATATGTTACGCTCTGTTTCCGGGCTTGGCACAATCTCTTTGCTCAGGTAAGCTACCTGTACAGCAGGTTTGCTCGGACGGTCTTCTATAACTGTATAGATAACCAGCTCATTGTTTTGCGTGAATGTCTGGTATACTTTTCCCTTCTGTGCTTTGTAAAACAAACCGTTGTTGTAGTTCGGATCTTTCTGGCCTTGCTTTACCCAACCGATATCACCACCTTTTACTTTAGAATTCTGGTCATCGGAGAAAGTAGCTGCCAAAAGCGGGAAGTTGCCTTTCAAAGAATCAAGCAGGGTGAAAACGCTGTCAAACAATTTCTTTTTAGCCACACCTTCTTCCTGTGTTTTGATACTTGCAAAAGAGAAAACAATTTCTGCAACGCGCACTGAATCAGAAATCAATTTGCGGTCTACGATTTTTGCGAATTTGATAAACCCATTGTCTACGTAAGGACCAACAACAGATTTAACCGGCGCCCTGAAAAGGGTATCTGCCACCGGAGAATTCAATTTATCCTTTTCTGTAAATACATCGTTGAAAGCTTCCTCTGAGTAAAGCTTTACAAACAATGAATCTTCAGAAGCCTTGCTGCCTTTAGAGAAGTCAGCCAGTTTTTCTGTTAGGTAAAGCAATGTTTCGTTGGTATCTTTTGCAGAAGCTTTAACATCGTAAGCTACATACTCGAACTTACGGCTATCCTCTTCCTGCTCATAGCGTTTTTTATTCTCTTTCAAATAGGCAGAAAGGTCGCTGTCTGTGTATTTGATATCAGCATCTTTTACATCAGAATATGGCAACTGCACAAATTTGAAATCTGTAGTACGCAACTGGTCGTTGTAGGCATTTTCTGCTATGAAAGAAGGTATGTACAAACCTTTGCTTACAAGCGTTATATATTTCTGGTTCAATTCATCCTTTTTCACTTCCTGCTCAAAGTTGTACCAGATACGTGCTTTGGTACCCGGCTCCTGGCCTTGCTCATCTTTGTTTTTAGTCTGTACAAAGTAACGAACCTGCTGAGGGTCGAACTGACCTGTTTGCGGATTAGAGAAGTTCTGTACAACCATTTGGCTCGGGTGGCCACCAACGGTAATTTCATACAGCTCTTCCGGTGTTACGGTAAGGCCCAGTTTTTCGAAAGAGTTGCCTTGTATAGCTTCATTTACCAAGTCGTCCCATGTCTGGTTGCGAAGGTAGCTGCGCTGCTCATCGTTTATCTGAGCGTTTGGCCCCATCCTGTCCTGAAGCACTTTTGTACGTTCCTCTACCTTAGCAGTAAATTCATTGTACGTAACTTTTTCGCCATTTATTACCCCTACGGTGTCTTTCCTTCCGCCGCGCAATACAGATGTGTTAGAGTTAAGTGCATCCATTGCTAAAAAGCCAACAATACTCAAGCCTATTACTCCTACAAGTAATCCTGATTGTTTCCTGATCGAACCTATTAGTGCCATTTCTTTACAATTATCTTCGGCAATCACCGGGCCGGAATGCGACCGTCAGCCATTTGCCTGCTATATTTATTATGTATTAAAAAAGAGGCGCAAAATAGTAAAAAACCCAAATAATAGGGGAGAATTTTCTTTTATACGACCAAAAACGGCAACTCAGGTATTTAAAAAGCCCTTAATTGCCAATTATTTAGCCAAAACTGTAATATTGTACAAGGCAAAACAAACCGCAATATGAAATACAGCCGAATAGAGGGATTTATAATTCTGTCCATAATACTATTATCATGGGGTGCAGGTTCGTATATGATGAACTGGCCGATAGCGGGCATGGTATTGTTGATAATAGGTGGAGCGCTTTTCGTATCGAACCTTTACCTGCGGTTAAAATAAGCTTTCGCCCCTGCCCTGCTGACAATTATCAGGCCGTAATTATTTGACCATAAGGCAAATACTCTGCACATTAGCGGCATGATAACACCGGAAATAGAAGAAAAGATAATAGCCCTGAAAGAGAAATTTTCTGCCACGGGGCAGGACCTGAACTCGTACCTGGAGGGGTTGCTGTATGCCGACTACCTGGACTACTGGGACTATATACACCTGGATGTGCTGCTGAACCTGCAAACACCGCGCACGGCTTTTCCCGATGAAAAGATATTCATCATGTACCACCAGATAACCGAGCTGTACTTTAACCTGGCGCTGCACGAAATAAAGCAGGCCTGCGACAATGAGGCGCTGGACGTACCTACCTTTATAAAAAGGGTAAAGCGCGTAAACAACTACCTGCAGCACCTGATACACTCCTTTAATATAATGATAGACGGGATGGACAAGGAGCAATTCCTGAAATTCCGCATGGCACTGCTGCCGGCAAGTGGCTTCCAGAGTGCGCAATACCGCATGATAGAGCTATGCAGCACCGACCTGAAAAACATAGTGGCATTTAACAGCCGTGGTGAGTTGGACGGTAAGGAGCTGCACGACTGCCTGAACCTGCTGTACTGGCGCCAGGGCGCTACCGAATTGAAATCGGGCAGCAAAACATTTACCCTGCGCAGGTTTGAGGAGAAGTACAATAAGGAATTTCATGAAATGGCTGTGCAATACTCCAGCAAAAACCTGTGGCAGAAATACCTGCAGCTGAGCGAATCCGACCGCAACAACCCCGAGCTGATACACCAGCTGCGCGAACTGGACAAAAACGCTAACGTGCGCTGGCCTACCATGCACCTGCGCGCCGCAGCCAACTACCTGCACCGCAACCCCGAAGATATAAAGGCTACCGGTGGCACCAACTGGCAGAAGTACCTGCCGCCTGTGCAGCAGCGCATTGTATTTTACCCATCGCTGTTTAATGATGCGGAAAAAGAAAGCTGGGGAACTATTCTGGATTAACTTTATACCAACGAATAACTGAACAATATGATTGCCAAGCCTTTCAACTTTAAGCATTGGATAGATGAGCACCGCCATCTTTTGAAGCCACCGGTAATGAACCAGGTAGTGTACAAGGAGAATGACAACTTTATCGTAATGGTAGTGGGCGGGCCAAATAAGCGCAAGGACTTCCACTACAACGAAACAGAGGAGTTCTTTTACCAGCTGGAGGGCAACATAGTAGTGAAGATAGTAGAGGATGGCAAGATAGTTGATATGCATATAAACGAGGGCGACATATTTTTGCTGCCACCGCGCACGCCGCACTCACCACGGCGCACCGAAGGCTCTATAGGCCTGGTGATGGAGATAAAACGCCCCGAAGAGATGCTGGATGGTTTCCAATGGTATTGCGAAAACTGCGATAACCTGCTGTACGAAGAGCGCCTGCCGGTGCAGGATATAGTGCGCGACCTGCCTATAGTGATGAACCGTTTTTATGAGAATAAGGAGCTATGTACCTGCAAGAAGTGTGGGGCGGTGATGGAGAAGCCATAATTCGGAAACGAGTTAAAACCCGTGACAACGGATAAGAGTTGAATTTCTATCTGTTTAATGGGCTACAGCCCATGGCTTTCGCAGAGTATTTAGATAATGGAAATTAGCGCACCCTACGTTTCCTTCCTTTTTCGAAGTCTTCGAAAAGAAAATCGCCCAGTCCTTTTAGTGAGGTATAGAAAGCCTTGCCCTGGTTGGCTTGGGTGAACTCATCTACGAAGCTTTGCAGGTATGGGTCGTCGGCTATCATGAATGTAGTGATAGGGATCTTGACACGGCGCGCTGCCTGCGCTACGTGCAGGCATTTGTTCACTATCCTCCTGTCCAGCCCAAAGCTATTCATATAGTATTGCCCGTTTTCTTTCAGGCAGCTTGGCTTGCCATCCGTAATCATGAATATCTGCTTGTTAGCGTTCTTGCGCCTGCGCAGCAGGTCCATGGCCAGCTCCAAGCCGGCAACGGTATTTGTGTGGTAAGGACCCACCTGCAGGTAAGGCAAATCTTTCAGCTCTATCTGCCAGGCATCGTTGCCGAATACGATAATATCCAGGGTATCTTTCGGGTATTTCCTTTTTATCAGCTCGGCCAGTGCCATGGCAACATTTTTGGCAGGGGTTATCCGGTCTTCGCCGTACAATATCATGCTATGGCTTATGTCTATCATCAACACAGTACTGGTCTGCGTTTTGTGTTCCTGCTCTTGCACCTCCAGGTCATCCTCCGTCATTTTGAAGCTGCCGATACCATGGTTTATCTGCGCATTGCGGAACGACTCCAACATGGATATCTGCTCCAGCGAATCGCCAAACTGATAGGGGCGCACGTCGCCGCTGCTCTCATCGCCCGATCCGGAAAATTTGGTTTTGTGGTTGCCCTTGCTGCCACGCTTCAACTTGCCAAAAATCCTGTCAAGTGCGCCTTCACGAATGGTCTGCTCCATTTTGCCGGTTATGGCAAAGGAACCGCTATCGGGCTGCTCTTCTTTCAGGTAGCCTTTATCTTTCAGGTCCTGTATAAAATCGCCCATGCCGTATTCGGGCGTGGTCAGGTTGTACTCCTTGTCCAGCTCGGTAAGCCAGCTAAGCGCTTCCTGCACATCACCGGAGGTATAGGTGATAAGCTGCTTGAAAATTTCGAACAGCTTATCGAATGGCGATAAATTATCGGGTATATGCGTAAGGAATCTGTGGCCTAACATGTATGCTCCTGTATTATAAAATGAAGGTAAGGCTTATTGGACAGGGTAGTTGGGTTTTAGGAAAATATAAGGATAGGACCTGAATCGCTCAGGGCCGATAGCCATGAAGCACTCAGGTGGTAAAAAGATTTACCACCTGAGTCTATAGGAAAAAAGGCTCTTCACATTTTTTAGAATTCGTTGTAAGCATGGGTAATCCTAGGGTTTGGGTGATTGCTGCATTTTGCCGCCTTTTTTGCTAGAGTCGAAGCAGGTTTGAGAAAGATATTTGTAATCGTGGATAAGGCAACTAAATACATTGCTTACGCGAGAAGGTTGGTGAGACACCAACCTCGGCGGGGCGGGGTCCTAGAGCAGGCACAAGCACTGCTGTGCTAAGGCGTGTGCCAGGGGTTAGCCAGGGGACGTAGCAGTGCAGGAGACGTAGCAGTGCTACGTCTCTACAGAATACAGGCCATACGGGTGTGGAGACGCGATAAATCGACGTCTCTACAGAGCCATACAAAGACCACAAACAATTACAATAACCAATGTAAAAACCATTATGAAAAAAGACGAATACAAAGAGCAGGTTGAGTTTTTGAAGAAGAAGATCAAGCTGGGGTTTAAGGGAAACGATCTGTTTACCCTGTTCAACAAAAAGTTTAAATTGGCGATAGCTACATACGAAAGGCGTGTGGCGATGGCGCGGGCGCAGATGGCAGGTGGCACGAAAGGCCCAGCCTGCTGGGTGCTGGTGAATGTGTCGCCGGATGGAAAAGACCATCAAAAACCGACCATCAAAAACCATGAAAACAGCTACCATCAAAACGAGGCTGACATGTACCATCAGGATACAACGGAAGCACCGTTGAAAAGTACCATCAATAAAAGGGATGCAAAAGGCCATCAAAATAATAGTGGCAATTACCATCAAAACAATGGCGATACGTACCATCAAAAAAAGGTAGTGCGCCCAAGTGCGTTGAGTGCCGCGCAGGAGGTGACGGCGGCAGCTGAGAACCTGCTGTGCATGGAGGTGTTGAGCGTGGAGGAGTGCCTGTTGATGTTGAGCAGGTTTGCCATGGGGCAGTATGTGCGTGCAAGGCACTTCGCCTGTGGTGGTGAGGTGGTGGAGGTGCAGGAGACACCGCCTTTTACTGCAAGGAGGAGTGCTGTGATGGCGATATTGAAGTATCATGAAGCGGTGGCTGGGGATAAGAGCTTTAAAGGAGAATTGGGTTATGACCCTAAGAAATATGTGCCCATGAGCACAGATGAACTCCTAAACCTGACAAAGGAAAAACGCTGGGAAATATTGCAGAATTTTCAACGCTTGAATAATAAATAAAAGAATCAAATCAGAGTTGACCAACAACAATGAAAGACCTGGCACACGCATAGATTGGCCCATGCAGTTTTTCTTAGCCATTCTTTTTCCTTGATGAAAAAGAATCAAAAAATCAAGCGCTGTATTTTCTTTTTAAGGCTGCAAGGGTAAACCAGAAACCGAAACTGCACAAATCTGCGCAGTTACTTCAGCCGATAGTTTAGAAACCTGCCTTGGCTCCGTGTGCAGAATTGATCCGGTTTCTGATTCACCCTGCGAGCCAAGAAAATAAGGCGCAGGGGTCGATATAGTGAATGATTGGTTGCGCATAGACCATTTTATAAATACCCCTTTAATACGAGCTATACCACAAATAACCCTATGAAAAATGATACCAATCTTATTTCTGATTTGGATATACGAATGCAATGTTTCATCAACGGAGATACAAGATTTATTTATGAAACAGGACGGGGCCTGAATGCCCGCCAGCGGGAAGCGCTGGAGTACCTGACGAACAGGAGCCATACGGAGATAGTGTATGGTGGTGCGGCGGGTGGGGCGAAGAGCTGGACG
>DLGO01000005.1:0-10408 GCA_002482725.1 Bacteroidetes bacterium UBA7692
GGAACTACTGGACCTACAGGGCCAGCGGGCCCCACAGGACCTACAGGGCCATTGGGTACTGCAGGAGGTGACCTGGACGGTACATATCCCAACCCGACAGTGGATGGCCTACAGGGCAGGCCTTTGGATGCTACTGCACCAACCACCAATCAGGTGCTTACATGGGATGGTACAAAATGGACACCTTCAAGCGCTGCGAGCGGGTGGTTGCTTACCGGTAATGCCGGTACTGTTGTTACCACCAACTTTCTTGGAACCACAGATAACGTGGAACTAGCAATCAGGACCAACAACGTGGAAAGAATACGTGTAAAAACAAACGGTAACGTAGGTATAGGTGTAGCCAACCCTCAAAGAGGATTGAGCGTACAAAACGGCATGAACATAGATAACATAGAGTCTCATGGTGGGTTGTCATTAGGAGCAAATGCATTAAGATTTGGCAATGGGTCTACCTCATTAGTAGGTATTTCTTCTAACAGGTCCTCCGCAGCACAAGCCAACTATCTGGGCCTTGACTTCTGGACAAATAATACCAGGAGCATAGCAATAAATTCAGACAACAGGGTAGGTATAGGTGTTGCTACGCCTACCGCATTATATTGGACAGAAATAACCCCATCCAATGGTACGGCCAATAATGGATTGCTTTCAACTACAAGCGGTGGTACTATAGGTGTTTTCGGCCGTGCAGTAGTTACAACCCAAACCCTGACAACTCCGGTTGCTGCACCAGGGAATAGTTTTATTGGTCAATACGGGGTAGTAGGCAAGTCCGGTGGAGCAGGTATTTATGGTTTAGCAGTAGCAGATGCATCTGCAACTACAGACCATGCCGGTGGTGTGTTCTTTGTAAGCGATGCTTCAGAATCCGGAACATTGGTAAATGCATCCGTAGCTGCCTACCTCGGCGGTACTGCCTATAAAATAATCGGTAGCGGTACAGTAAACACCATCGTAAACGATGAAAACGGCATGGGTCGCATCATGGGTTGCCCTGAAACACCCGAAATCCTATTCCAGGATTATGGCCGTGGCAAATTGGTAAATGGAAAAGCGCACATCTCAATAGATCCGATCCTTACCAGAAATATTTTCGTTGATGAGAAGCATCCAATGAAAGTATTTGTCCAGCTTCGTGGCGACTGCAAGGGCGTTTATGTAACCAATGAAAGCGCTACTGGCTTTGATGTAATAGAACTTCAAGGAGGAACATCCAACGTAGAATTCAGTTGGTCCATAACTGCCAACAGAGCAGATGAAGATTTAGGTAATGGTATTATAAGCCAATACCAGGACAACCGCTTCAAAGTATACGGCCATCAGCATCAATACATACCCCACAAAGAAAATACTGAGAAAAAATAACAGTAAGCCCCGGAATTCCGGGGCTTTTTTTTTCTTATACTGATGCTCTGACATGTAAGGTTCCTGTAAAATTTACACACAAACACATTACGGCAAACTACACATGTATTTAATTTTCCGCTATTGTGCTTACCTTGCATGTTATGAAGAACAGAGAGTACCACTACATACAGGCAAAAACAGCTACAGGATATGAGTACAGGACTATTCCCATAGAATCTGAAGACAGGCATGAAGGTGACTTGTTGCTGCTCGCATTCCCCATCAGCGAAATGAACAACATCGGCGAAATACTGGCCATGTTCAACTACAACAGCGATACTGCCAACTTTTACACCCAGTGCCGCGAGGTGATATCCGCACCCGAAAAGCACATCAACGAAAAAGGCGAAGGCAAGCTCGCCTTCCAAAGCTACTTCCACAACTTCCCCGAGTCGGTAAATAAAATAAATGACAAGGCAATAGTGGTAGTGGTACTGCACCCGAAAGACCCAAATGCCAAAGGACCGCATGATTATTGGCTGGTAAACTACATACACGCCAACGTGTACGACTTTAAGGATATGAATGGCAAGGTGCGCGAAGGTTTTTACTACAACATATTGCGCGTAAGCGAGCGTATGGAAAACGGGCAGAAAGTTTACCGTCGAAAAAAAATATTTACCCTTGTATTCTCTGTGCTGCACAGCCTTGTTGATGAGTACGGATTGCACTTTGCTTATGCCTACATGGGCAAAGAAAATCAGGCAATAATAGATGCCTTGGTGGCCAATTCTAAAAAATACAACAAGCACTTCGAGCGCTTCCCCATCCGCACCAATACAACCATTAACCTGTTGTATGGCAAAAAAGCGCTGGCTGCAAAAGTAGTGGACATAACCAACGACCTGCCACGCCAGCAGGAAATGTACCGCAAAATGATAGCGCAAAAGGGCAACTACGCATTTCAGGCTTTCCATACCGAAGCGGAGTTCCTGCGCATGATAGAGAACATGAAGCACTACTCAAAAACCAGCAAGGTATTGATGGTGCCGGACGCTTCGGGCAATATAGATGCTGCCTGTGTGGCTATGAACTGGGGCGACTATTTTAAACTAACACTGGAGAATCCGCGCGGCTTCTTCAAGGCACTCGCATCGCTGGAGCTTACCGACCGTATATTGCACCCTATATGCATCTGTGGCTCTGTAGAAGGTGTAAATACCTTGCTCCGTGGCGCTGCTTATATATTCCGCAAAAACCACAAGGTGCAGATCTCATTACTGAACGCCTATCAGGGTGACCCCTACTGGGATGTAAAAAAGAGCATCGTTTTCGACGAAACCATGTACTTCGTAATAACAGATGTAATGGATGATTTCGAAGCCGTAAAGAAACACTCTCACGACAGCGCAGGCAATGTGCGCTACTCTATAGACAATCCTATATTGTAAATCATTAAACCTTTAAAAGCAGCCATGTGTTGTAATGCGTTATGAAAAAAGTATTGCTTTTATTATTTATCGCTTTCAGTGCTATGCTACAGGCACAGCTACCATTAACCTTTGTAGCAGCAGACCAGCCTGATGCACCGGACTATAGTGATGGCGCAAACTGGAATGCACTACCTTTTCGCAAGGATGCAGCCGATGTAGTACCAAAGGGAGAAGCGTGGATAAGCGATTCACTGAAGGACGCCGATGTATTCTATATATACCCAACTATTTATAGTAAAGGAAAAACATGGTGCGCAGATACAAAGAATAAAAAACTGAATAAGCGGATTGATAAACTACCTGTAAAGTATCAGGCATCTGTGTTCAATCAGGTGGCGCGAGTTTACGCGCCAAGGTACAGGCAGGGTATCTATAAATGCTTTATAGATACTGCCGAGGGGAACAAGGCATTGGACTTTGCTTATGCCGACGTAGCACGTGCATTCGAATACTACATGAAAAATTACAATAATGGCCGACCAATCATTATAGTATCACATAGCCAGGGCACGCGCCATGCCAGGCAATTGCTGAAAGATTATTTTGATACAAGAAAAAGCCGGGACAAACTGGTTTGCGCTTATGTAATAGGGTTCGGAATATACCCAGAGCAATACGAAATAATTGACCCCTGCAAAACCGCTACTGATGACAATTGCTACGTAACCTGGGCTTCTTTCAAAAAAGGATATACACCCGAACCCGGCAGCAAGCTATATGGCCGCTCCTGCATCAACCCTATATCATGGACACAGGATACTGCCACAGCCAGCGGCAACACAGGTATATTATTGAAAACAGGCCGAAAAAAACCGTTCTATACAGAAGCTAAAATCACAGATAATCACCTCGAAGTAAAAACCAAAACACCAATAGTGCGCAACTGGAAAGTAATGCACCTGGTAGATTTCAATCTGTTCTGGTATAGCATAAGAAAAAATGCGGCAGAGAGAGTGCACACCTACCTGCATTCAAAGCACTCAAAAGGATAATGAGCGGATATGCATTCTTTTAACCTGCATACATTACTTTTAAAGCCAATTATTGCTACATGGTAACATTTATACAGGATATTATCTCACAGTTTGGCGGCCGCTACTTTGGTAGCCTTGAGGAAAAGAAAGCGCAGGAATATACCGCTGAAGTTTTTGCAAAATACTGCGACAAGACAAGAATAGAGCCATTTGAGTCAGCCCTGGAAAGCCACTTTCAGTCGCTTAAAATATTCTGTGTACTCTATGCGATAAGCCTGATCCTGTACACCATAAGCATACCCGCAGCAGCTATTGTTGCCACTATAAATACCATCCTATTCATGGGGCATTTTGTTACATACCGCCACTGGCTGGATTTCCTTTTTAAACAAAGAACGTCGTGGAATACCATAGGCGATATAGAGCCTTTGGAAACAGCTACATCTACCATCATTGTAGCTGGTCACATGGATAGCGTAAAGGAATTCAAATGGTGGTACAAGCTGAAGCATACCGGTGCTGTGCTTTCCGTCATTGCCGGATTATTGTTCCCTTTGGTGAGCATATTTCTTACCGTCGCAGCTTTTACGGGTTCCACATTTGCTACAGACATCATCTTTGGGTTATTCGTGCTGGCTACCCCTGTGCTGATAGTGTACTACGATATGCATAGCGAAAAGGTAGTAGATGGTGCATTGGACAACCTTACAGGTGTAGCGGTAGCCCTGGAAATGGCTAAATATTTTTCCGTAAATAAATTAAAGAATACCCGCCTGCGCGTTATCAGCTTTGGTGCCGAGGAAGCCGGATTGCGCGGCTCATGGGCCTATGCAAAAGCGCATAAGCAGGAACTGCTAACCGAGCATGCCTTATTGGTAAACCTGGACACCATAAAAGAAAAAGCGCACCTGACAGTAGTAGAAAGCGAACTGAACACCCTCGTATTCTACGATAAAGAGAATGTAGGGCTGATAGAAAATTCTTTTAAGGCTACCGGCACAGACTACAAAAAACTGCCCATCTCCGTAGGTGCTACGGATGCTTCTGCTTTCCATATCCTGGGCTTGCCCGCCATAGCTGTTATCGGCATGCAATCCGAAAAACTAGATCCCACCTACCACACCCGGCTGGATAACCTTACCAACCTGGACCCAACCGGCTTGGATGCCATGCGCGATGTGCTGATCCACTTTATAAAAACGTGGGACAAATAACCATGGCAGAAGAACAAAAAAACAACCCACTCCACGGCCTCACATTGGAAACAATAGTAGTAAGACTGGTGGAAGCTTATGGCTGGGAAGAACTTGGGGAACATGTACGCATCAATTGCTTTGTCAGCAATCCATCTGTACAGTCCAGCCTTAAATTCCTGCGCAAAACACCCTGGGCAAGAACACAGGTAGAGAATTTCTACCTTCATTCGATTAGAAAAGGCAAGCTGACTCCACCTGAGTAAGGCTCATTTGTTAAGTTATGTCATTTAGCGGCAGCTACGTTAAAAGTACTTCAGGCAACAAATTGTTTACCACTACCTTTGCCGCTCAATTTTTACTTTCTTGAGACATATACCGGCAATTGTTGCCAGCCTTGCGCTTTTTATCAGTTCATGCAATCCCGCATTTTTTAAAACAATCGCGTACAATGATCCGGGAATAAACGATCATAAAATATTGCCAACGCGCGCGGTGCCGGCATCGCGCAATCCGTGGGAACTGCCGCAAGCACTCAGCTACAATACAGCAAGGTTACCCGACTCGCTATTGCTATCGCTGCACAAAAGCCAAACTATAGCATTCATTGTTTTGAAAAATGACAGCCTGGTATATGAATGGTATGCGCCGGGATATTCAGACAGCAGCCACACAAATCCCTTTTCTGCCACCAAATCCATAGTAGGTGTGCTCACGGGCATAGCCCTGAAAGAAGGAAAAATAAAAAGCCTGGATAAGCCGATATGCAACTACCTGCCGGAATACGCAAAGGACCAGCGCAAAGAGCTTACATTCCGTCACCTGCTGATGATGAGCTCGGGCATGAATTATTATGACCACTTCCTGAACCCTTTCGGGCAGCTATCGCGCCTTTACTATGGTAATAATATGCCAAAGCTGATAAACTCGCTACGCTACGAAAAGGCACCTGGCACAGAATGGCGCTATAAAAATGCTGACCCGGAAATACTGACGCTGGCTTTGCAAAAAGCAGTAGGCAAAAACATGAGCGAATATGCCTCCGAAAAGCTGTGGCAGCCGCTTGGCGCATCACGCGAGGCATGGTGGACTGTAGACAGGAAAAAGGAAGGGTATGAAAAATCGTATTGCTGCTTCTACTCCAATGCAAAGGATCTGGCAAGAGTAGGTATGCTATTCGAACACTCAGGCAACTGGCAGGGCCAACAGATAGTGGACAGTGCCTACGTAAAACAATCACTGACACCTGTACAACTACCCGATACCAAAGGAAAGACCTTCATGGGATATGGATACCTGTGGTGGCTAAGGAATGTAGATAACGTGGGAGACTACAGCATGGAAGGTATGCGCGGGCAGTACATAAGTGTAATACCAAATGAAAACCTGATAATTGTCCGCCTTGGTGTGAAAGATTGGTATAAATCAAAAGATCGTTTCAAAAGCATTACGCTATATCCAACTATTGTTCGCTCTGTGCTGGGAGTGTGGGGAAATCAGCACGTGCAAGCTACTACACATTAACCCTCGCCGGGTGTCTGATTTGGCTTCTTGCTTACCAATGAGTAAACACCTATCAATATCCAGATAACATTGACTACTGCCGAAGGATATGCGTGGTGGAAGTAAGTATTGACAATAAGGCACAGGGCACCAAAAATATTCACTGCCTGATAGTGGAGGCAATCGCCCTCCAGCCTTTTGGTAGACACCATAAAATAGGCGTATAACACAAAAATGGCACCTACCCAGCCGATCACATCAATTATCACATCGTAATTCATGGCGCGAATCTACAATAACCAGCTAAAATCATAAGTGCTATTGTATACGTGTAGCACAGGCTATACCATCCATAGCCGCACTTACTATACCACCCGCATACCCGGCACCCTCACCACATGGGAAAAGGTTGTTAAGTTGCGGATGCCTTAGTGTTTCCTTGTCGCGCGGTATGCGCACAGGGCTGCTGCTGCGGCTCTCTACTCCTACTACTATGGCTTCATTGGTACGGTAGCCACGCATCTTATTGCCAAAGTCTACCATACCCTGCCTAAGGCTATCGCCGATAAACTGAGGCAATATTTCATTGAGGTTGCGCACCTCCAGCCCCGGCTGGTAAGATGTACGCGGCAGGAAGCGCGAAGACTTATTCTGCACAAAATCTTCCAGTCTTTGCGCAGGTGCCTTTATACTACCTGTAGAGTCATACGCTTTACGCTCCACCTGCTTCTGGAACTCCAGGGCAGCCAAAGGGCCTTTATCCGCATATTGCTGCCAGTTCTCTTCCTTTACTTCTACTACCATGCCACTATTGCTGAAAGGGCCATTGCGCGCGCTGCTGCTCCATCCATTCACCACTGTTTCATGGGCATCGGTACCTGCAGGCGCGATTACACCACCCGGACACATGCAGAACGAAAATACGCCACGCCCGCATGCCTGTGTCACCAGGCTATAAGTGGCAGGTGGCAAATGTTCACCACGTTCGGCTCGCTTGTATTGTATGGTATCTATTAACCCCTGCGAATGCTCTACACGTACACCCAGTGCAAATGGCTTGGCCTCTATCAGTATATTCTTTGCATGCAGCAATTCAAAAATATCGCGGGCCGAGTGGCCAGTAGCCAGTATTACATGGCTGCAGCTATACTCCGTGCTGTCTGCACATACCAGTGCGGTGATTTCATCTTCTTTTACTACAAAATCGCTTACCCGCTTATTAAAATGCACTTCGCCACCCAATTCAATGATGGCATTGCGTATATTCTCTATTATGCGCGGCAGCTTATTGGTACCGATATGCGGATGCGCTTCTATCCCAATGCGCTCATCTGCGCCATATTGTATAAATACATCCAGCACCTTCTTTATATCACCGCGCTTACTGCTGCGGGTATATAGCTTACCATCGCTGTAGGTACCTGCACCGCCCTCGCCGTAGCAGTAGTTGCTATCAGGGTTTATCACCAGCTTTTTATGAATGGCCGATATATCGCCAATGCGCTCTTTCACACCCTTGCCACGCTCCAGTATTATTGGCTTTATACCTTGCTCCAGGCATTGCAGCGCAGCAAAAATCCCTGCCGGGCCAAAGCCTATGATATGACAAGTTTTGGTATCACTTACGGGTTTATAGTCGAAAGTGCGGAGAGAGAAGTCTGCCGGTTCGCCTTGCTTATATACAGCTACTTTCAGCAATACTATTATCTGCTGCTTGCGTGCATCCAGCGATTTGCGCACTACGCGCACATGGGCTATGTCCGCCAATGGGATATTGGCAGCACCAGCGGCAATTGCTTTTATATCATCGGGGTTGGCAGCCTCTTCGGGCGTTACCTTCAGTTCAAGTTCTATCGGCATCGGTTAGGTTTTTATCCTAAAATGAAGTGCAAAAGTAAGGCTTCTTATACGAAAAACTCCTTGTAAAAACGCATGGCGTTGTCGCCAAATATTTTCTGCACCAATACACGTGGAGAATAATCGTACCAAAGATCCTTCTGATAATCAGTTTCTTCAAGGTATTCTATCATATCCTGTTGCAGCATCGGGTACTTGGCAGCAGACTCATAAGGATCCAGGTGCGTGATAGTACCATCGAAATCGGAGCCTATGGCTACCGTATCCCATCCGCCCTTCTCTCCCACCGCCTTTACTATCTGGAAGGCATTGTCCCAGAAAAGCCGAACGAACTCTTCGCGCTTCTTTTTCGGGTCGTCCATCAGGGTTATCTTCTTTATCAGCTCTATGCCACCCATATTCCCCTTATCCATCATCAGACCTATCAATCCACCCGACTCATGTATCAGCTTAGCCTCTTCGTTGNNATTGATGCTCCATCGGTACAGCCTGTGCTTGCGCGCCTTTGCCGCTATATCATTCTCCTTTAGAGAGGCATCCATAGTAGCAAAGCCATTCATAAAAGCATGGCTGGTTACAATAGGAATTCTATCGCCGGGATTCAGGAAATTATAATTGCCGATAAAGGCATAATATTCTTTGCGCGCCTGCAGGCTCATGTGCTTGGTATCTATCAGTATGCGCTTGCCGTTTTCGCGGCTCAGCATTTCGCGTATGGCATACCAGCCTACTTCTGTTATCCCCTTATTTTTTCCTTTATTCTGGTTTACGAGGCTATTTATCGGTGGCTTAAAGCTTGTGGCATGGCCGCTCAGGTGATTCCAGAAGTGGTGCGCCAGGTTTATCATAAACGGTGGATACTCCCATGCTTTTAATGCAGCTATGCGCTCTGCCACCATCAGCTTCATAAATGGCTTGCTCATTTTATCTGCCTCCGGTGAACCGGTGCCAAATACATGCGCCCCTTCTATGGTTACTATGCCTATAAGCGTATTCTTTTTCTTCAAAGCAGCCTCCAGCTCCGTATAGTTGTTTACCAATACAAACTCACGCTTGCCATCAGGGCTTTTGCCTTGCTGGTCGCGCACATAAGCATACTCGGCCAACAACTCTTCATAATAATTGAAATGCTTTTTGCACTCCGTGATGCACGAGCGGTCGTAACCAGTAATTACCTCCTGCATTATATTGATGCGGTCTTTGCCAATCAGCATCTTCGGCACATTGCGCATGTGCAGAAATCCACGCTCGGTAGGGTATAGCGATACCTGGAACACACGCACGTTTCCCTCTGCCAAAGAATCAAGGTTACTCTGCGATTCCTTTAATACATGTATAGATAACTCATTGACTGTTTTTGCTAGCTTACCCTCTATCTTATGTTGGATTTTCTCCCACATGTTTACTGCCGGCTTAGGGAAACCGGAGTTAAAAGATTTCAGGTTGGGGTGGCAATGCAGGTCAACAGTTAAGATTTTCTCGCTCATTAATTGTGTTTGGTCTTTTTTATTGTTTGGTTAGAATAACTCTTTAGCGCCTTTAATATTTTACAGGATCACCGGTTTATTTTAATGCTTTCAGCACACGGTCAGGATAGTCGCTTATGATACCATCAACACCAAGTGCGATGGCCTTCCTGATTCTCTTTTCATCGTTGATAGTCCATGGTATAATCTTAACCCCATTTGCATGGCATTTTTTCACCAATTTCTTTTTCAACAACAAATAGTTGGGACTATATATATCAGGCTTAAAACCCAATATCTCCAGGTTCTTTTCGTAGCTATTTGCGTTGAATACCAGCATAGCCATGGTAACTGTAGAATCTATGCGCCTCATCTCCTGTAGTGTGCGCACATCAAATGACTGTATAATGCAGTGCTTCATTATGTTCTTCTTCCTAAGCAAATCGTATAACATGCGGGAAAAAGCAGCAGGCTTAGGGTGCATTTTGCCATCGCCGCCCTCTGTGGTTTTTGTTTCTATATTATATTTCACCTGAGGAAGGCGGTTTGCGGCTATGTACCTTTGTACACTA
>DLGO01000005.1:10417-23485 GCA_002482725.1 Bacteroidetes bacterium UBA7692
AGTGGCTTGAATGTGGCTACCCGCTGCTGCCCGGGAAAACCCTCATTGCCATAGGACCCACAATTGAAGGTGTGCACCTGTTCGTAGGGCATGTCATATATCCTGTACTTCTCTTTTACATCGCTGAGCACTGCGCCCGAAGAATCGCGGCAAATACCGGGATTCATATAATGGTCGTGCGATACCACCAACAATCCATCCTTGCTCACCAACACATCCATTTCCAGGGTAGTAACACCCAGCTTTACCGCTTCTATGAAACCGTACAGGCTGTTTTCAGGATACAAGCCCCTGGCTCCCCTGTGACCTTGTACATCCAGCTGCGCCACGGCGTTTACCGAAATAAAAAGAAGTAGAAAAAAACTCGCTTTCATAAACGCAATATAACTATAAGCAATTGTAATTAAAGGATTATCAGATGAATATCATGCCTTATAAAACTTAAAGTACAGCAGCGCTGTTACTATTTATCACTTACACAATTATAGATTAACATAACACCATAAAAACAAACAAAAGGAATACTTTTATAGCAGCATGAATCTCTTATTCGACTTTATCAATATTGCTTTAGACCCTGAGATAAAATGTATAAGCGCCATTCCTGTAAAGGGAAAGGAAAAGGATGTATTGCTGGAACTGCTGGCCAACCGTGGCAACAGGGATATAACAAAAGTTGAAACCCTGGATAAACTCAACCTCACCTCATCCCATTTTGACAAAATATGTTCGGTGCTGCTGGATAAATGTTATGAAGCCATAGAACCGAATGGGGGATTTGCATTGATAGAGAATTTGGGTCGCCGCCTGCCCAGTATAGAAAAGCACTTTTATAAAGAAGTATACAAACAGCTGGCCGAGAATCAGAATGACTATGAATTTCTGCAAGAACTATTGGAGCTATTTCAGAATAACCTGCCGATAAAATCTAAAGACCATAGCGTAGTAGAGCAAATAATGGGACTGCTGGTAAAAACCACCACAAGTGAAAATGAAGCCTTGAATCTGGACATACGCCTGGCAGCAAAAAAGCTGCACTTTGAAATAGAAAAGGATTTTGCAGCACAAAAAATACGGTTCAACAAAGAGGAATACCCTAAGAAACTGGAAATATTGGAGCAGCGCTTCGATGAAGGGAATAAGCATACCCAATCCGAAATATTGCGCACAAAAAACTATATGTACCTGGCACTATTAGAGCCGGAAAAATCAATACCTGCCGCCCTGGAGGCCATTGATATTTTCAAGAAAAATGACTTTTTCCACAGCAATGTAAACCTGATGCGCATGCAATTGCGCCTGGCAGAAGCGTACTATTTTACCAGCCAATACAGGCAGGCACTGGAAATGATGCGCGAGATATACAGCAGCGGTATGTATATACCAGACAAAGGATACAACAATACAAAGTATATACAGCTATGCCTGATAGAGGGTGAAATAGAGGAAGCTAAAAATATGCTGAACATGCAACTAGGAGCTTATGCCAAAGGGGAATACTATGCACTAAGGGATGTGATAACTACCATTAAAGTAAACCTGTTTTCAGGAGATTACGACAATGCCCACAAACTGATAGTGCAGGGTTACGAAGCATTGGTAAAAGCCAAGTATGTCCAGTATGAAGTGGAGCTGAGAAACCTGGAGGTTGCCTATTTTTTCCTGACCGGTGAAAGGGACTTTGTGCAACAACTATGCAAGCGTAACATAAAATTCCTGAGACAAAATGATTTCACTATAAAAACCAGCCGCTACCCTGAATTCTTCATGCTGATTCAGGCAATTATAAAATCGCCCAATTTTACAGCAAGGCAGCAGGAGATGTATGACGGCTGGCAATTAGAGGCTTATGCGTACTATGGCAGGTTACTGGACCTGCTACACAGCAAAAGATAAAAAGCAAACGCTAACAAATGTTAGAAGCGGTTAGTTTAATTGCTAATGCAGTATAAAGCAGCAAAATTAGCTTGGTGAAAATCATCATGCTCTCCCTTTTCCTGGCTGCACAAATCATTTCCGGAACAACTACTGTTCAGGAAGTTTCGCTTCAGCAGTTGCAGAATACGTTTAGCCAAAAAGATGATATCCTTTATGTCGTAAACTTTTGGGCAACATGGTGCAAGCCATGTGTAGGCGAGCTTCCTTACTTTGAAAATGCAAACAAGAACTTTCCGGCAGATAAAGTAAAAGTGATATTGGTGAGCCTGGATTTCCCCAAAGAGAAAGAACGGCTAAAAACTTTCGTATCAAAGCGGGAAATGGCATCTACCGTATACCACCTGAACGAGACCAACGCCAATGTGTACATCAATAAAATAGATAGCAGCTGGAGCGGCGCCATACCGGCTACTGTATTTTACAAAAACGGTAAAAAGGTACTGTTCCACGAAGGTGAATTCAACCAGCAAGAATTAGATTCTATCATTAATAATTTAAACAACAAATAAGCATAACATGAAAAACATTACATTAATCGCTATCGTATTTTTTGCGCTTTGCTCTTTCAAACAACCGGGTTATGAAGTGGGTGATAACGTAGCAGATTTTTCATTACCATCAACCAATGGAAAAACAGTTGCACTTGCTGATTACAAAGATGCCAAGGGCTTCATCGTGGTATTTACCTGCAACCATTGCCCATTCGCCAAAAAGTACGAAACGCGCATCAACGACCTGAACAAGAAATACGAAAAGCTTGGCTACCCGGTAATTGCCATCAACCCAAATGATGCTGCGCAATACGAAGAGGACAACTTTGAGAACATGAAGAAAAATGCAAAGGCTAAGAAGTTTACCTTCCCCTACCTGCACGATGAAACACAGGCTGTAGCTAAGGCTTTCGGCGCTACCAAAACCCCTGATGTATTTGTGGTTCAAAAAGAAAACGGCAAGCTGGTGCTGAAATACACGGGTGCTATTGATGATAACACAGATAGCGAAAAAGGCGTAAAAGAGAAATATGTAGAGAAAGCAATTGATGCCCTGCTTGGTGGCAAATCGGTAGAAACTGCCTCTACGAAAGCAGTAGGCTGCTCTATCAAATGGAAGAAAGCATAAGCTGACCTCTAATAAAAAAAAGCCTTGCTGATGATATCAGCAAGGCTTTTTTTATTTCGCAAAGGCAGCATTACATACTGCGCCTGTATTGCCCGCCCACTTCGTACAGGGCATTGGTAATCTGGCCAAGGGTACACACTTTAACTGTTTCCATCAATGCTGCAAAAACGTTGCCGTTTGCAGTAGCTACATGCTGTAGTTTCAGCAATGCTTCCTGTGCTTCCACGCTATTGCGCTGCTTGAAGTTATTGAGCATCGTAATCTGAAACTCCTTCTCCTCTGTAGTAGAACGGATAACCTCACTTGGGATTATAGTAGGCGAGCCATTTTTTGATAAGAAAGTATTGACACCAATGATAGGATACTCTCCCGTATGCTTTTGGTGCTCATAGTACATGCTCTCTTCCTGAATTTTATTACGCTGATACATGCGCTCCATAGCACCCAATACACCTCCGCGATCGGTCAGGCGCTTGAACTCCGTCAATACCGCTTCTTCTACCAAATCCGTCAGCTCCTCTATCAGGAATGCCCCTTGGTTAGGGTTTTCATTTTTGGCAGTACCCAGCTCGCGGTTGATGATAAGCTGTATGGCCATGGCACGGCGCACACTTTCCTCTGTAGGTGTTGTTATAGCCTCATCATAAGCATTTGTATGCAGCGAATTGCAGTTATCATATATGGCATATAATGCCTGCAGCGTAGTACGAATGTCGTTGAAGTCTATCTCCTGCGCATGCAAGCTTCTGCCGCTTGTTTGAATGTGGTACTTCAGCTTTTGCGAACGCTCATTGGCTTTGTACTTGTGCTTCATAGCCTTGGCCCATATACGGCGGGCAACGCGGCCTATCACCGAATATTCGGGATCCATACCATTGCTGAAAAAGAATGACAGGTTAGGCGCAAAATCGTCCACCTTCATGCCGCGACTCAGGTAATATTCTACAAACGTAAATCCATTAGAAAGCGTAAATGCCAATTGCGAAATAGGATTAGCACCTGCCTCTGCTATGTGGTAACCACTGATAGAAACAGAGTAGAAATTCTGTACATTTTTATCAATGAAATACTCCTGCACATCGCCCATCATTTTCAATGCAAACTCTGTAGAGAAGATGCAGGTATTCTGTGCCTGGTCCTCTTTCAGTATATCTGCCTGTACGGTGCCACGTACAGATGATAATGCTTTCGCCTTCAGTTTTTCGTACACATCGGCAGGCAGCACCTTATCGCCACTGGAGCCCAGCAGCAACATACCCAAGCCATCATTGCCCTCTGGTAATTCACCATTATAGGCAGCCTTATTATTAGACTGGTCGAGCTTTGCCTTTACCTCTTCCACCAAGCCATTTGCCCTGATATACTTTTCGCACTCCTGGTCTATGGCTACATTCATAAAGAATGCCAGCAACATAGGCGCAGGGCCATTTATGGTCATACTCACCGATGTTTTCGGGTCGCACAGGTCAAAACCACTATATAGTTTTTTGGCATCATCTACTGTAGGGATATTCACCCCGCTATTACCTATTTTTCCATAGATATCAGGCCTGTGGTCAGGGTCTTCTCCGTATAAGGTTACAGAGTCGAAAGCCGTAGATAAGCGCTTGGCAGGCTGCCCAAGGGATACATAGTGAAAACGCTTGTTGGTACGCTCCGGACCGCCCTCTCCGGCAAACATGCGCGTAGGGTCTTCGCCTTCCCTTTTCAGAGGGAATACGCCTGCTGTATAAGGAAATTCTCCCGGCACATTCTCCTGCAGGTTCCATTTCAAAATATCGCCCCAATCCTTGTAACGCGGGAGATAGACCTTCGATATTTTTGTGCCGCTTAGCGATGTGTATTTTAATGGCAGCTGAATCACCTTATCGCGCACCTTAAATCCGAATGTTTCGGCTTTGTATTCTTCTTTCTTTGATGCCCAGGATTCTATTATTTGCCTGCACTCGGGGTGCAGCTGCAACTGTAGTTCCTGGTATGTTTTCTGTAATGCTTCCGTTGTTGTATTGCTCATTACTTCTTCTCCATTAATTTTATTACACCATCCAACTGATACAATTGCGTAGCAATTGCGCTTTGGTCTTCGGACCACTTATCGTAGGCCTCTATTGTTTCTGCTATCTCTGCCAGGTAGCGCACGCGCGATGGTGGTATTACATCCGCACTTTCGGTACGCTCCTCGTTGGTGTTTATGGCAGGTGTACCAAAGTCCACTTTGGTTTTTGTTTTTATGATATTCAGCAATAGGGCAAACAGCTTGTTTACACCCGTATCATTGAACTGGGAGGCAATCGTTCCTATCACAGGTACATCCTCATCCTTTGCCATAAATATCTTGTGATTACGCTTGTATTGCTTGCGCACATCTGCCAGTGAGTCCAGTGCCCCTGCCTTATCAAACTTGTTGATGGCTATGGCATCGGCATAATCCAGCATGTTTATCTTTTCCAGTTGCGATGGCGCACCGTACTCAGGTGTCATCAGGTATAGCGACACATCGCAATAGTCGAGGATAGAAGCATCGCTCTGACCCACACCTGCACTTTCCAAAATGATGAAATCAAATCCTGCCACCTTGCATACATCTATTGCCTCCTGCACATAGCGACTAAGGGCCTTATCGCTTTCGCGCGTAGCAAGTGAGCGCATGTAGGCACGTGGATTGGATATAGAGTTCATGCGGATCCTGTCGCCCAGCAAAGCACCACCCGATTTCTTTTTAGAAGGGTCAACTGATATAACCGCTATATTCTTTTCTTTGAAGCCACGCAGGAACCTGCGCACTATTTCATCTGTAACAGATGATTTGCCTGCACCACCGGTGCCGGTAATACCCAGCACTACACTTTTACTATCTTTAAGGTTAGAAGCGAAATTAAGCTCCCGCCCATTTTCTGCGGCTGATATGGCCTTGGCAATTGCACGCCAATTATTTGTCTTCAGGTCGGACACCTCAAATACTGTATCCATTTTTACCGCGGCGGCCTGGTCTATCAGGTCCTGAATCATACCCTCCAATCCCAGCTTGCGGCCATCATCCGGAGAGTAAATTCTGGATATGCCATAACCGTGCAACTCCTCTATTTCGGTTGGCAGTATAGTTCCTCCGCCTCCACCAAATATTTTTATATGTCCGCAATTGCGCTCCTTCAACATGTCGTGCATATACTTAAAGAACTCCACATGCCCGCCCTGATAGCTGGTTATGGCTATTGCCTGTGCATCTTCCTGTATGGCGCATTCCACAATTTCCTGTGCGCTGCGGTTGTGTCCCAGGTGTATTACCTCTGCTCCCAACTGCTGCATTATACGGCGCATTATATTAATAGCAGCATCGTGTCCGTCGAACAATGCCGCTGCGGTTACTATACGCACTTTCTGTATTGGTGTATCGCTCATTCCCACTTGTTTTCAAGTGCTAATGTATAAAGATTATGCGCTCGGAGTAGCGATTTCAGGCAATCAATGATAGTTTTAAACGATATAAAACTTAGTCACCATTCAACTTAAAATCAGTATGGAAAATATTCGCAGAATCCTGGAGCAGGAAAACATTTCGTTTGACGATATAATAAGGTGCTTCGATATCGTAAAAAACCATGGAGCCAGCGCGTTCATAAAGCTTGATGGTGGTCGCCAGCTAAATCACTATACCGTTATAATTTCGTTTCCTGTAGAAGCTAAAAAAGAGCTACTACGCAAAGATGGAGGCAACCTTAAACATTGCTGTATTCGTGTATTGGAATTATACCTGGAAAACGCATAATTGTCCTTTACATTTTTACCACAAAAAGATCCTATCCTTTTACAACGCACTACTGCGTAAGCGAGAACCTGAGCGTAATACCACCCTTGGAATTGGTAGTAGGGAAACCGCTCGAAATTTTCGGTATGGTTTGTGTACGGTCGTAGAATATCCTGATATTCAGCCTGTCGCTGATGATATAATCTATTGACGGCTGTATCGTAATCGTTTTGTTACCACTTGTAATCTGGGGAGTAGCCTCATCTATCCTGTGGTTGATGGTAATGTTATCGCGATAGCTGAAGTCAAACCTGAAATTCAGGTCATTGTCCAGCCGGACACGCTTGCCTTTTACCTTTATAGGTAGTTTCAATCCACGTATCTTATAACCTGCTCCCACTGTCACGGCTTCGCTGTTCTGCTCTACCAGCTGATAGTCGAAGAAGCTCATGGTAACGGTACGCGATTTCTTGTAATCGAACCTCGCCTGTATGTTGTTCTTGAAGGTCATATCTATACCTATCAAAGGTGAGAACTGTTCATTAACCACGATGTTAGGTATGGCATACTGGGGATAGAAGTTACCATTGAGCGTATCTATGCGGTTGTTGCCAAACATGCTGCCATCGCCCTTATAATCAAGGTTAGTCTGGAAGCTGCTAACCGTAAGCGTACTGCTATAGCCGTGTGTGATATTGATGTTCTGTACAATCTTTTGCAACCACTTGATCTTGCTCAATCCATTGTAGGAAATGTTCCAGTTTGGCAACGGAATAGATTTAAACGGATTCAGGTTAACCTTATTTGGATTGCTACCAAAATATGCTGCAAGGAATGCCGGTATCAATACGTCCTGGTTTTTTGGACCGTAACCTGATTTATACAGTTGGTTTTCTATAGTAGTACCACCTGTATCTTTAGTACTGTAGTTACCTACCGAGTTCGGATTTTCCTTCTGCAACCTTTCGGAAATAGTAGTACGGTAATTGATAAAGTTGTTGTACACCTCGCCTATACCACGCGCATCAATTTTTTTGAACATAGTCCTTACAGGCAGGTATGAGATACTGTAGCTACCCAAGTCCATAGGATTCAGGTGCTGAATCTCTCCTGTACCATCTATGGCTTTGAAGAACTGCGTATGTGTAATGGCGTTCTCGCGGAACAGTTTCAACTCTATCTTGAAATCAGGGAATGGCTCCAAAGTAGCACTGGCATCTATACGCTGCGAACGCACCTGTGTAAACTTCTGATTCAGGAAGGTATCCTTTGTTATCCAGCCCTTTTGAGCTGCCTCATCCAACCATGTATCGCGTGCATTTGCATCGTACTGGTCTATACCCTTGAACAGGCTTAATCCTGGCTGATTACCGAATGCAAAATCATATCCCGGTGCTTTCAGCTTTTGGTCCACGCCTATCAACCTGCTATAGCCTGTAAAGCCCGGCAAAGTTGTGCTATTGGCCTGCTTAATCTCCAGACTGGCCCTTTTCACCATCAGCAACGGGCGCAATATGGTAGAAAGTCCGATATTGGAAGGCATCTGCTTATTGCGCAGGTCTTTCTTCTTCAGCTTCAGCGCCTTTTTGGTGCTCTTCAGTTCATTCTTAAACCTGGTAAGATCCCTGCGTCTTTTAGCAGTATCCATTTGCATATCAGCCTTGGTGGTAGCCAGGTCCAGCTTCAGCTTATCCTTCTTCTCTTTGAGCTTTTCTATTTCTTCTTTAAGCTTGGTACGCGCCTTCAATGTTGCATCGCGCTTCTGCGAAATAGCCTTTTTATCGCCCAGATTCGGGTTAGGCGTATTATAGGTTTTCAGGAACGGCGACTTATTGTACAGCTTCCTGAAATCAAGGTCCACCTTGGCCCTGTTGTTTTGCGCATTATTGATGATATTTCCCAGTGGGTTTTGCTGCCACTTGCCCGAGGCAGAATCGCGCACCTGTGGAAGCGAAGTCCAGTTGTAGGTGCTACCATAACTTACGTTTGCATTTACCCAATCCAGTACAGGTATTTTATTTATCGGCAGGTTGTAGCTGGCAGTAAGGCTTTGGTTGAAGTTAGTATTCCTTCCCCCTTTCAGGAAGCTGGTCCACATAGAGTCTTTTTTCTCTTTGGTATCCAGCAGTCCATCCGGCTCATCTACCCGGCCGTTGTTTACCGCGCTATACTGTATGCTCAGCGATTTGAAAGGATTGTAGTTGAAGGTATAATTCCTGTTCCAGCGGAATTGCTTGAAGTAAGTAGAGGGAATTATGTAATCCGTCTCGCCCAACGGACGCAATTTAATCTCACCAAACTCACGGTTCCAATCGCTGGTGACACCCATGGCAGATGGCAGGTAGCTAAAGTTGAAATCCTTGATGATATCTGCCCACTTGCTCTTGGTTTTTATTAATTTTTTGAATGGGAACAAATCCTTACCCTGCGGTGCAAAGTTCCAGCCTACCTGTGCAATATGGTTTTGCTTGGAGTTGCGCTCCAGGAATGGGTCGGTCTTATTGGTTTCGGTAAAGGCGTAGGTAAAGTTGAAGTTGCCGGGGTCGTATATATGTGGTTTCTTGGCTTTAGTAACCGGCACTATACGCACGTTGGAGAAGTTCCAGCCGCGTGTAGTGGTAATGGTTTGTATCTGCTTGCGGTAATTGCGCGAAGAGTCGGCACCATAGGCAGACTGTATCGTTTTCAGGTAGTCCTTACTAGGTATATCGTATTGGTAAGGGTCAAACTCCGGTGTACTAAAAGTCTGTGCTATACCTCCGTAGAATGGCAATTGCAAACCAACCTTAGTAGGCAGGAACCGGCCCAGCTGCAAAGTAGAATTGACATCGTACTGGTAGAAATTATCCTTAAAACGCTGGTCTATCTTTTGCTCTACCTGACCGAAGCCGCGGGTATGCATGGCTGCGCTTACATTCACATTGCCCAGGTCCGCAAGCTTGATGGCCACGTTGCCTATTGCTGCTGCACCGCCCCTTTCATCGAAGCCTGACACACGCAATTCGTTGAACCAAACCTCTACGCTCTTGCTTTGTCCGTCATCGCTGTCCGGCCGTGGGTTATTGGCAATATCCGTGCGTGAAGGATTATTGACACCCAGCATCATGGTTTTAATAGCACCGATATTCGGATTACCCTTTATGGTCATGATGCGGCCCTGCGCATCCTTTTTAGAGTAAGGAAAATCAAGAGGAACACCTACCTGCAGGTTACGCTCCTGCTTCAGGTTTATCAGCTCTTCCAATGATATTTCCATGGCATTTGAATCAGGCCAAACAATATTCCTATCCGATTCATTGTCGCCGTTGTAAGTACCCGCAGGTGTTATGTGCAATGGAATCTCGTACTGGTAGTAGTTATCCTTAAAGTCGCTACCCATGCGGATGAAAGCAGTAACATCGCCATCCCTTACCGCATTTTGTCCATCTACGTTGTTAGCGTGGATGTACATTTTCATGCGTTTGTAACGGCGCACATCCAGGCTCATGTTTTTGAATACTGCGCGAAGGTCACCATCCTTAAGGCCGATAACCTGTGTAGAAAGTGCGCGCTCGTTCAATGCGATGAACTGATTGGTTTGCGCACCGATACCTTGCTGCCTTTCGATACCCGGAGGCAGGATATAATTCACCGGCTTTTTAGAACCGTTCTCCTCTATACTTACACTGGATACATTGAACCTTGTATTGCCTGCATCATCATCCGGCACATAGTCTGTAGGTGCATTCAATGGCAGGTTATAGGTACGCCATTGGTTGCGCATAAGCTCCAATGTACCGAAACGCAATACCACGCTATCGGTAAAGTCGGTAAGGAACATACGCATGAACTGTATAGACTTGAAATCGGGTATGCTACCAACACGGGTCTTGAAGCTATTGATAGGAACACGGAACTGGTACCAGTTCCACTCCGGCTGCGGTTCGCCCTCTATGGCTTGTGCAGGATAGTTCAATCTGGACACTATATAAGGATTGGCCTCATCTGCCAATGCATCAGGAGTTAGGTCTATCTGATACTGGAAGTAAGTTTCATTTTCGTTCAGGGAGTTGTCTTTGTTGAGGTCTTCCGCATCAGGCAAGTTTGTACCTGCGGTTGTCTGATTGCTGTTTTCCTGTACAGGAGAGTTGTTTTCCGGGTTGTTGAAGTATTTGTAACGCGGTAGGATATTTTGCTCGTTTTCAAAGAAATTATCCTGGAAAAACCTGAAGTTATCGCTGGCCGGGTCGTCCTGTAGTTTTGCAACTGCATTGGCATCCAGGAATGAAGTCACCTTAGTCAAAAACTCTGAGTGCACGCGCCTTTCTTCATCATTGTTGAAACCATCAAGACCTACGTCCTGACACTGCCTTACAGTTACATCATTATCGAAGGCAGGCACCAATGGCGGAAGCTTAGGTACACGTCCCCATCCTGTTCTGGATAGTGCTGTGGTATCACAGTTCAATCCATTTTCGAACTGCATACGCGAGTCGCGCAATATGTCCTCTGATACGTTGCCCAGATTGATGTACATTTTACCGCCTTGTGCAGTACGGTTGTATACAAACGGGTCCATTACCCAAAACTCAATGAACTCTACGTTATTGGCCTCCAGGTCATTGTTATCTATGGAACGCATGATACCGCCCCAGCGGGTTTCAGGTACTTTAAGCGTACCATCGGTGTTGACACCATAGGATACTATCTGTCCGTTTGTTACGGTAGGGTTCGGGCTGCTTTCGAAGTTATACGGTCCGCGCTCCTTAGGGTAGTAAGCAAGGTCGAAAGTGTACAGGTTCTGGTCTATGTTTTGCGAAGGTCTGTTGGGGAACACCTCGTTTTGTGGAATGAGACGTGTGTAGTGGTTAGTAATACAAGCCTTACAGTTGTTTACCACCTTGGTAGCATTGTTACTTGAGTTGAAGAAAGAGTTGTCTATCCTGTACCAGTTAAGCTTGGCGCGGTTGAAACCATAAACGCTGTCGTTCAGCCTTTCTGCTTCGGGGAACATGATGCGACCTGTAGGTCCCGGGCTTTCGCGCGGTGTAGAGGCCATTTTCCATGCTGTGGTGGGTGTATTCAATAAGTAACCGCTGCTGGTACCTTCAAAATCATCCACATATACCTGGCCTTCTTTGTCCGGGCCGTTGATAGCCCTTTGGTGGCCGGGCTTCAGGTAAGCCACCTCACCATAGGCATTGATGGTACTCATCTCTTTGGTGCTGTATACAGGCAACTTATCCAGGACTTTGGTAAGCCATGGCATATTGCTCTGGTAGTTTACATCCAGCCCCATGATGGTGTTGGAGATAGGGTCGTCGCCTATGTTTACCTTAAAGTTGAACGGACGCTCGGAAAGGTGCATTACTGTACCGCCAATGTTCAACTTCGGGTTTACCCTGAAATCCAAACGGGTACCCATCAGGTTACGCTGCTGCGTACCAAACTGGTTGTTGTTCTCGAAGTCGATCTTTATCTGCTGGCCGCTGTTCAACACACCTTCATTAATAACCCGTACTATACCGCTCTGGTATTGAACTTCATAATCTTTACCCTCTACCAGCTTTTGCCCGCCGACAGTAACTATCACCGACCCCTGCGGTATGTTGCCATAGCCGATCCTTATCTCGCGGTTGTTGGTACCCTTGTACTGACCGCGCATGATGAACCTGTTGAACTCCGGGTACTGCTGCGCCCGGAACTTGGTACTATCATACAGCTGCTGGTAAATAAAGGCATCTGCCAGCTCGGGACTGCCATTCTTATCGAACTGGGCACGCAGGTTTGAGCCGAATGGTTCCTTGACAGGGAATATCAGCTTACCATTTTGGGTAAGTATGGTAACATTTGGTATAAAGTCAAATATCCCGTCGGGTTGCGGGTCATTGTTCATGTTCACATTGTCGAGGTTCAACAACTTGATAAGCGGAATGCCCTTAACACCTCCACGCGGCATGTAACGTTTTTCGCCTGTACCCGGGTCGTTGTAGTAGATATCCAAACGAAAATCCTCGTTGCTCACCTGGAAAGCACCCAACGGGTAGATGTTTTTCATCATCAGGTCCCATATAGGCAGGGTAGGCCTAACGGAAGTAGACTTCAACATTTTAAGGTAAAGCACCTTGCTGGTAGTATTAGAGTCAGGAGGTATCTGCGAAGCAAACTCACCCACCTGGTACACCTGGCCGTTGTACTCGTACTGGTACGCCACACCCAGCACCTCGTTCGGTTGCAGTTGGGTATTAAGGGATACATAGCCAAGCTGATTATTTACGATATACTCT
>DLGO01000052.1:0-16550 GCA_002482725.1 Bacteroidetes bacterium UBA7692
CGGGGCACGGTTAGATGTAGGCAACCATTTTACTTTTGCCAAAAAATTATTGATTGCCATAGTAGCGGTTCTTTTCTTACAGATATTTCTGGGAGGTATCGTTAGCGGTATGAAAGCAGGCCTGACTTACCCAACCTGGCCCGATATGAATGGTGAACTTATCCCCTCTGTTTTGTTCACCGAACCTGCCACCTCAGCGGGTTTTACGCAATACAATGCGGCAGATGCCTGGGGTCGCACTTTTATTCAATTCTTTCACAGACTTACCGCTTATGCTCTGCTGGCTTTAGTTATCTGGTATTGGGTGAAAGCGCGTGGCCTGTCTGCCAATAAAAATATGCGCTTTGTATTCAGCATGTTGTTAGGCGCTGTTTTACTACAGGCCCTTATTGGTATTATGACCGTGCTGAACTGCGTAGGCAAAATTCCGGTAGGCTGGGGCGTACTACATCAGGCAGGCGCTATGATACTCATTTCTGTAGCTATGCTAAATGTGCATCAATTGTTTTCAGGAGTTGTACCAAAATCATAGATTCGCTTCTATTCAGATACTGCAATTCATTAATATAAAGGCATTGTACTAATTGGTGCATGTTTTCATTTCCTGATTATCTGGTATCACTCATAAAAATTGAATATGAAGCCATCTAAATCGGGATTACTTTCTGCCGGAGTCATCGTAGCATCGCTCGGGTATTTTGTCGATATATATGATCTTTTACTGTTTAGCATTGTACGCGTGCAAAGCCTCAAAAGCTTGGGCATTACAGGCGATTCCCTTAAAACAGAAGGCCTCCACCTGATAGACATGCAAATGTTCGGCATGCTGCTAGGAGGCATATTCTGGGGCATACTGGGCGACAAAAAAGGCAGGCTAAGCGTGCTGTTTGGTTCTATTTTCATCTACTCTATCGCAAACATTGCCAATGGTTTTGTACATTCTATCGAGGCCTATGCGATATGGCGGCTCATAGCAGGTATTGGCTTAGCCGGGGAACTAGGGGCCGGCATTACGCTGGTAGCAGAAATATTACCAAAAGAAAAACGCGGCATAGGCACCATGATAGTAGCAGTGGTAGGCCTTACTGGCGCTATTGTGGCAGGTATCATCTCCAACATATTCGACTGGCGCACATGCTATTTCATTGGTGGTGGTCTTGGCCTGGCGCTACTTGCACTGCGCATAGGTGTAAGCGAATCAGGCATGTTTCGCCAAACGGAAAGCAGTAATGTGAGCAGGGGCAATTTCTTTGCGCTCTTCACCAATGGCAAAAGGCTGCTGCGCTACCTGCGCTGTATTTTCATCGGTTTTCCTACATGGTTTGTTATAGGTGTTCTGGTATCTTTCTCGCCCGAATTTTCAAAGGCGCTGGGTATCAATGCTGAAATCAGTGCTGGTACCGCTATTATGTATGCCTATGCGGGACTGGTATTTGGCGATCTCGCTACCGGCCTTATAAGCCAGTTGCTGCAGAGCCGTATCAAGGTAATGCTTATTTTCCTGCTATTGAGCGGTCTTACTATATTCATATACCTCAATGCTTTTGGTATTTCTGCTGCCATGTTATATGCCCTTTGTTTTGCGCTGGGCTTCTCCAATGGATTTTGGGTAATTTTTGTAACCATAGCCGCAGAGCAGTTTGGCACCAACCTACGCGCCACTGTTACTACCACAGTGCCCAATTTCGCCCGTGGAGCATTGGTGCTCATCACCTTTATGTTCCGCTACTTCGAGCAGCTATTTGGCATACTGAACGGGGCTATGATTGTCGGGGCTATTTGTACCGGTATCGCGCTGTTATTCCTGTACGGCATGAAAGAAACTTTTCACGAAGACCTGGACTATATTGAAGAAATTTAACCCTGCATTTTTATGCAATTTACAAATACATACATCTTACTTAAAAAGGGTATGCGCATACTATTATTCTTATCATCAATCATCATTTCTACTACCTGTGCAGCGCAGGAAGTAGTGACTTTGCAGACCGATAGTGGTGAAATGCAGATTACATATTTTCAGCGGGAAGCAGGTAAAAAACCGGTTATCTCCACATACTATCTATGGACAAAAGCCAACAAGCACAGGGGCGTAGCAGTAGCTCTAAATAGAGCAGGCAAGCAATTATTCAGGGCAGAAGTAGGTGTCGTCCACGGTGTACAGCATGTAGATTTCCGATACTATGCGAATGGCGCCGTAGAGCGTATTCACCATACAGCACAGCCCGATGGTGGTATTCAGCGTCATGATATAACCCGGTTCTATTCAGAGGCAGGGGATTTCATCTGGCAAGAAGATAATTCAACAGATAATATGGGACAACCAAGGGTTATGCACATACAAAGTATAAACGCTCCTGATAGCATAGGTACACCCGTTGTGCCCAAACAGCAGCTAAAAGCATCTACCCATGAAGCTATCTTCATAAATAATACAAAACAACCTGTTAAGGTTTCTGTAAAAAACAAGGAAAACAGGTACTGCCATTTACTTCTGAAAATTCGCCCCGGTGAATCAAAAACCGGACCAATACCAAATGAAAATGGCCCGCAAAATTATTTTTGCATAATGGCCAGGGGCTTAAGAAACGGACGAAAAATTAAACCTGTCCTTACTTTATCCCAAACGATAGCAAACAAGCGCATTGCTTTCTACTGGGAAATAAACCCATAGCTTTGCTTACAGCAAATCACCTACCAGCTTCTCTATACTAAGCCCTTCTGCCTCTGCCTTGTAGTTCTTAAACACACGGTGGCGAAGTATAGGGAAAGCAACAGCTTTCACATCTTCTATGTCCGGGCTATACTTACCTTTGGTAGCAGCATGGCACTTGGCACCTAATACAAGGAACTGAGAAGCGCGTGGTCCTGCTCCCCAGCTTATATAATTATTTACCGAAGCAGGTGAACCTTCGCGGTTAGGGCGCGTTTTGGTCACCAGTTTCACGGCATATTCCAATACATTATCCGCTATAGGCATACGGCGTATCAATTGCTGGAAATAGGCAATCTCCTCCGAACTCATAGTTTTGCTAAGTTCTACTTTTTTGCTGCCTGTGGTGCTTTTCACCACTTCCAGCTCTTCGCTGTAGCTTGGGTAGTCAAGCGTTATGCTAAACATAAAACGGTCCAGTTGTGCTTCCGGCAATGGGTACGTTCCCTCCTGCTCTATCGGGTTTTGGGTAGCCAGTACAAAAAACGGGAGATCCAAAGGGTAGCGTTTGCCACTTACTGTCACACTCCTCTCCTGCATCGCTTCGAGCAATGCTGATTGCGTTTTAGGCGGCGTACGGTTTATCTCATCGGCCAATATGATGTTAGAGAATATAGGCCCTTTATTGAATTTAAAATGACGCGACTCGTCCAGTATTTCCGAACCAATTATATCACTCGGCATCAGATCGGGTGTAAATTGTATACGGCTGAAACCCAGGTCCAGCACACGGGATATCGTTTGTACCGTCAGTGTCTTTGCCAATCCCGGCACACCTACCAGCAGGCTGTGTCCATCGCAGAATATAGAAATCAAGATCTGGCTTACCACATCGTCCTGCCCTACTATTACTTTGGCTATTTCTGTCCTTAGCCCTTTAAACTTTGCTGCAAAACTATCCAGCGCTTCTACATCCGAATTATACATATCTTCTATTGTGATTTATCTGTTTTAGTATCTGTTCCTTATCGTGTTAACCATTTGCCAGCCTGCGGACAGGTCTTAAAGGCATCTTCGACCCGAATATAAGTCCTACTTCTGTATAAAGAAATCCATTTATTCAATTCGGCCTGTGTTTTAGCAGATTTTGCCTGTGCCTGTATCTTTGGGTAGTCCAGCTCCAGACTGGCCTTATGGGGCTTTGTCTCGCTTTTCAGGTATACTATCCTGTAACCTCTTTTTTGCTCCCCTGTGCGCTCCACGCCTGTATGCGGCAACACATCCGTATACTCTCCTACTTTTATCTTATCCAACGAAAATATAAGGCTGCCATCTATATCCGCTTTCTCAAAAAATGAGGTGCCGGTCTTTTGGTTTGTCATCAGACCACCTACATTCTTCGATTGGTCCTCCATGCTATGCGATTTCACTGCTTCTTTGAAATCTACCGAATCTACCGACAGCAAATGCTGCAGGCTATCCATTGTATTCTTGCATTGTATCACATCTGCATTGGTCAGTTCAGGCTTTATCAATATGTGGCGCACTTTCAGCTTATCGCCTCTTTTTTCATCTACCATTATCAGGTGGAAGCCAAATGGTGTTTCCACCGGTTCGCTTAGCTCCCCCTCTTTTAGCCTGTATGCCACTGCCTCAAACTCCGGCACCAGTTCTCCACGTTCTATTATTCCCAGGTTACCGCCGTCGCTTGCGCTTCCAGGGTCTTTAGAATATAAAATTGCCTGTAGCGAAAAGTCCGAACCACCAGCTATATCTGCACGTATTTTAGTCAGTTTGGCCTTGGCTATTTTCTTTTGTTCATCGCTTATAGTAGGGTACATTACCAACTCGGCAAGTTCCAGCTCCGAATTAAAGTAAGGCACACTATCCTTTGGTATTGAATTGAAGAAATCCTTCACCTCCTGTGGAGAAACTTTCAATCCACCCAAAGCCTTTCCACGCATCTTCTCAGATATAAGCTGCTTTTCAATATCCTCCCTGAATTCATCCTTCAGTTCCAATATGCTCTTGCCATAGTATTCCTCCAGCTTTTCCTTATTGCCAAATATGGAAATGAAGTAGCGTATACGCCTTTCCAGCTCAGAGTCTATCTCGTCCGGTGTAGTTGTTACGCTATCTACTATCGCCTGTGCCAGAAACAATTTCTCCAGCATCAGCTTGTCAAAAATTTCACACTTCATTTCATCACCAATGAGCGCAGCGTCCTGTTGTGTTTTCAGTTGCAGGTATTGCATTTCAATATCCGATTGCAGTATAGGATTATCGCCTACTACCGCTACTATACGGTCTGCCACTTCCTGGGCTTCAACCTGGCAAATGCCTGACACCAATACTGCTATTACCAGCAATGGCCTGCCTAAATATTTCATCACGTTTTTATACTTATCTGTCATCATTAATTTTTAATTTCTGCCTTTGGCTTTTGAGCAAAAAATATGTTGAAGCCAACCCTGAATGGAATGCGGTGCTCGCTGAATCGCTTCATGCCGCGATATGCGTATCCCAGGGAGGTTTCCAAAGAAACCGTTTTATTTATAAACCAGGCAAAGCCTGCCGCAGCACCTACCCGGAAACCGTCATTTCCACTTATGTTAGTCTCCCTTATAGTCGTGGTGGTAGTGTACCCTGCATTGGCCTGTAGAAAGAACTTCTTGTTCTTCTTACCCACGTAGTATTTTATCACCGGACCAAAATCAGAAGTAAAATTTGTAGTTTTTGACACACGGTTCACGCTCATGCCAAATCGCAGCAGCCCACCTATCTGAAGGTTTTTCACAACAAAGTATCCCAACTGTGGCTCTACTGCCATGCTAAACAGGCTATTCTCCTCACCATTGCTACTGGTAAATGTAGAAGCCATATCTACATTGGCCCCAACTGCAAAGCTTCCCCGCTCTGTTTGCGCCAATATCATATTACTCGTAGTAGTAAAAACACCAATAAGGATCAAACTCAGTAATACCCTCATTTTACAAACAATTCAGCGTCCTTAGATTTTATTGCATCTGCATACGCTCTTTCGTATGTGCCTTTTACCAATTGTATCCTGCGTTTCTCTATCAGCACTTTCTTTATATTGCCCAAGGCCATCTCCAAGGGCAATGGATCACCCTTGCGCAATACATCAGCAACCCTGGCCAGCAGTATTTGCGATTGCCCTTTCTTACCATACTCATGAAAATTCCTGTCCCTGCTCAGTTGTGCTATCTCTGCGTTATCCAGTTCAAAGTTGCTCTTCAGCGCTTCCTCATTGTACCACAGCCCTGTTGCCAGCGAATAGCCTATTGCATTTGCTTTGCAGTAGCCTTCTATTTTTCTCAGGTCATCCTCATCTTTCGGCTTCATCAGCCATTGCTTGGCTTCTTTCAGCTCAGGTGCATCTTTGGGCAGCTTCGCATAAAACAACAGGTAAACATCATTCTCCAACAAGAATTGTTGTTTGTTAGCTTCGTAAAAAGCCTGAAGGTCCGCCTGTTTTATAGATGTATCCAGCTTACTTACGATCAGTGCTTTTTCATATTCATACAGCAAAAGATCCTCGCGGTAACTCTCCACTTTCTTCAGTATCGATGGGTCATCAGATGGTATGTTATCTACGGCCTTCTGCAACATCAATTGCTTGCGTATCCAGCGCTCACTAAAAGCCTTCAACGCTGCTATGCTGTCTTCGCCATGCAGCCCCTTCGTTATATCAGCTATATCGCTGGCATACAGGTTTACGCTGCCTACATGTGCCAATGCCTTCTCATCCTCGCCCAAAAATTTCTGCTTGAAATATTTGCAAGATGTAAGGCTTAACACTAAGACTATAAACAACAACCTATGCATACCTGTTAAAATCAAAAAGCAAACGGCAATCATTTCAATTGCCGTTTGCGAACAAAATCTTTTATTAAAAGTAACTAACGCAGGATTTCCCGATTATTACTTTTTTATCAATGAATTAAATACCTGCTCATCCACTACGATCGGGTATTTATTGCGAAGCGCTTCCAACCATGTTTTCTCCAGGTACTCCTGGTAGTCGCTCACTATATATCCTTTTGCTTCTTTTAGTGTTTTAGGCTCCGGTTCTACCAGTTTTTTCACTACTATAAATCGGTAGCTGCTATCTTCCAGTTGTTTCACCGGTGTTACACCTGCTTTCCACTCTATCTCATCCACTACATTGTACTGACCTTTTTCGTATTTGCCATCCACAATCGACACCTTGGATTTTGCACCTTCCTTATTCACTTTAGCCAATATATCATTGGTAGCTTTTCCTTTTGCAGCCAGCTTGTATGCCGCATCTGCCAGTTTTTTATCTCCCGTGTTGAATATCTCAACCTCCAGGCGTTGGCCCCACATATATTTTGTCTTGTTGTTGCTGTAGAAAGTTTCCAATCCTGCAGTATCTTTTACCGCATTGCTCCATACTTTTCTGTCAGTTAGTTCAAACAAAAGAATACCATCGCGGTACTCTTTCATCAATGCTTTGAACTCCGGCTTTTTGCTTTCCAACTGGCCTTCTTCGTAGTCAAGGCTTACCTGGTTTACATAACCATCGTAATATTCGTTCAATAGCTGGTCTTTATTCTTATCTGCACGGCGTTTGGCTACTTTCTCTATATACGATGCGAAGTCTGCTTTTGTATAAGATTTTGTACCAAGGGTAAACAAAGTGCCGCTCAACTGCTCTTTGTTAGGTGCAGTCCAGTTACCTTTAACCAATGTGGAATCCACTGTGCTGAAGAACGCCAGGCGAACCGGTACATTCTCCTGATAGTTATTTTCCCTTTTTATCTTTTCTATCAATATGCTCTTAGCCATCTGGCTGCGGCTATCCCTTTCTACTTTGCGTTTCAGGTCAGCTTTTACATCATTGAAAGATGGCAAAGGTTTCCTTTCCAAACGTTTGATGATATGGTAACCGTAGGTAGTACGTACCGGCTTAGCGATATCGCCATCTGCTTTCAAACCAAAGGCCACTTCTTCAAATTCAGGAACCATCCTGCCTGTGCCAAATGCAGGCAATTCGCCTTTTTTGTTGCGGGTAAGCCTGTCTTCAGAATATTTAGCTACTGCATCTTCAAATGTTATTTTGCCTGATTTAATATCGTTGTATATGCTGTCTATCTTTTTGCCTTGTGCTGTTTTATCCGCTTCTGTTGCTTTCTCAGAAAACTTCAACAACAAGTGTGCTGTTTTCATTTCACCCTGTGCAGAGCGCGCCTGGTTTACTTTCAGCAAATGGTAACCAAACTGTGTGCGCACAGGCTGGGATACTTCACCTACAGTAGCATTGTACGCAGCAGTTTCAAACGGGTAAACCGTCTGGAATGCCGAGAACCAGCCTATCTCTCCATTATTATCTTTTGCAGAAGGGTCTTCAGATGCTTCTGCTGCCAGTTTGCCAAAGTTTTCACCTTTCACTAACCTGGCACGCAAGGCCAAGGCTTTCTTATAGGCAGCTGTAGTGTCAGCAGGGTTAGCATTTTCGTCACAACGGATAAGTATGTGCGATACATTCAACTCTTTCTGAGAGCGCTCATAAGCCTCCTGCAAAAGCTTGTCAGATATTTCTTTATCAGTAAGGTATGACTTAGCCAACTGCTTCCTGTAACCTTCCAATTCACTCATTAGGCTGCTGATGGTATCGATCTTCATCACCTCTGCCTCTTTCACTTTCAGGCGGAAGTTCTCATACAACTTCAAATAATCAGTAAGGCTCTTTTTGCTAAAATCTGCCTGATTATTGATGTTGTTTTTGGTGTATACATACTCAAACTCACCAACAGTTACAGGCTCCCCACCAACTGTAAAAAGTGTTTTGGATTTATACGAAGGAGCCGCTTCCTGTGCTGCTGCCATTTGCACTGCATTCAAGCCAGATGCAGCAGGAATTTCCTTTACCGCTTTTGTTTTGGTGGTTTTAACCGGAGCAGCTTTAGATGGTTGCTGCGAAAAACTATTTAATACTACGAGTGAAAGGGCCACTCCACAAATCGAACGAATTGTCATGCTAATTTTATTGTTTTTCTAAATGCGCTGCAAATTTGAAATCGCTTGCAACAAAGCGCGCGAAGTTAATCATTTTTAACAGCCTTTCAGCCTTATGAATTTTGAGGCTCAAGTTTACAAAAAAAAGGCTCCCATAGTATGAGAGCCTTTAAAATTATGGATATAAATAACATTTAATTAACCACTTATGGTGTAAGTCTGCCGTAGAACCTAGGGAACGGTATAGATTCCCTTACGTGCTGCAGACCACACACCCAGGTAACCATACGCTCCAGGCCAAGGCCAAAGCCGCTGTGAGGTATGTTGCCATACTTACGCAGATCAAGGTACCACTCAAATGCCTCCATTGGCAGGTTGTGCTCCACTATCTTGCTTTTCAGCCTTTCCAGGTCTGTTTCGCGCTCGCCTCCGCCTACTACTTCGCCGTAACCTTCCGGTGCCAGCAAGTCCACGCCTTTAGCGTAGCCTTTGTCGGTTTCGTCTTCTTTCATGTAAAAGGCCTTAACCGCCTGTGGCCAGTTGTACACCATTATCGGCTGCCCGAACATACGTGTCAATACTGTTTCATCGCTACCGCCAAAGTCATCCCCTCTTTCAAAGTTTTTAGCGCTGTTCAACCAGGTTGGTATGTTCTGCGCTTTTTCCTGCAAGTCGGCAATCTCGTTTTTCAGGGTATCTATCTTGTTGCGGTTAAAGTTGGTTTCACCTTTGTTCAAAGTGCCACCTGCTATACGTGCCTCGCGCTCTTCTATATCTTTTTGCTTGGTAGCAATACCTTCTTCTATTTCTTTCAGGTCTTCTTCCAATACCTGTATGGTAGTTTTACCATTTACAGTTTTTATACCTTTTATCACGTCTACAGCCTCTTCGTACTTCATACGGATAAATGGCTCGCGCACGCGCTCCAGGTAGCTGGTGTTGCGCTCCAGTGTTTCCAGTTCCAGCTTGCAGGTATCCAATACTTTTGACACCACAAAGCGCACGAACTCTTCAATCACATCCATATCCATTTTCAGGTCATAGAAAGCCATTTCCGGCTCTATCATCCAGAACTCGGTAAGGTGCCTGCGCGTTTTAGATTTCTCTGCGCGGAATGTAGGCCCAAACGTATATATAAGGCCCTGTGCCATTGCCATTGCCTCGCCATATAACTGGCCCGACTGCGACAGGTAAGCGGGTTCACCAAAATAGTCTGCGGTAAACAGGTTGGTAGTGCCTTCGCTGGCATTACCCGTAAAAATAGGCGCATCCATTTGCACAAAGCCACGCTCCTGAAAGAAAGTATGGATAGCAAATATGATGGTATTGCGCACACGCATAATAGCCCATTGCCTACGGCTACGCAGCCATAGGTGGCGGTGGTTCAGCAGGAAATCCGGGCCGTGCTCTTTTTTACCGATAGGGTATTCTTCTGCATTGGCTATAACTGCAAATGCAGTTGCCTGTACTTCGTAGCCACCAAACTGCTTTTGGTCTTTCACTACTTTTCCGGTTACAGAAAAAGAGCTTTCCAAAGGAAGCCTTTTGGCATCTTCAAAACTGGCTTCGCCCACTACTTCCAGGCTTACCACACACTGTACAAAACCCGTACCATCGCGCAGGGTAAGGAATACAAGTCCCTTGCTATCGCGCCTGTTGGCGTTCCAGCCTTTCAGCGTTACTTCCTGCCCTTCGTCCTGGCTTAACTGGTTGATATATTTATGTTCCATATTCACGTTTCTATATTTTAGCTTAGTTCCTTAAGCGACAAATTAATTCAATTCTACCTTAACTTTCACCACCTCCTCGTTCATTTCTATTTCGTCAAACTCATTCAGCGAATCTACCAGTACTATCTCCTTAGCCAATATTTCATTGCTTACATAGTCTTTGTAGTTAGCCAAAGTTTCTTCCAAAACCTGATTGCGCACCAGTTGTACCTTTATTTTATCCAGCACATTGAAGTCCTTGTCCTTGCGTAGGTTTTGCAGTTTGTTCACCAGTTCGCGTGCGTTACCTTCATTGCGCAGCTCCTCCGATATATTCACATCCAATGCTACTGTCAGGCTGCCTTCGCTGGCTATCAACCAGCCCGGTATATCCTCTGTCAGTATCTCTACGTCAGTTGCCAGCAATTCGAACTGCTCACCTTCCAGGTTCAGCAGCAATCGCTTATCTACGTCCAGTGCAGTTATATCTTCCTGACCAAAAGCAGCTACAGCATTTTGCAATGCTTTCATTTTACCACCTACACGCTTGCCCAGCTCACGGAAATTCGGCTTCACTTTTTTCTTGATGATACCCTCCGTATCATGTACAAATTCTATTTGCTTCACATTTACTTCGCTCAGTATGTAATGCTCTACCTTACGCAGTTGCTCCTTGATAGTAACATCAAGCACAGGTATCATCATTTTCTGTAGCGGCTGGCGCACTTTTATCTTCTCTTTTTTGCGAAGCGACAACACCAGCGAACAAGCCACCTGTGCCATAGCCATGCGCTCTTCCAGCGATTTATCTATCTGTGCTTCTACCGGCAGCACAAGCGTGCTTATGTGCACTGAATTAATGGCGGCACCTTTATTCAAATTCCTGTACAACCATTCACTAAAGAACGGTGTGATAGGGCTCATCAGCTGGCCTACAGTATTCAGGCACTCATGCAATGTTTCATACGCAGAAACTTTGTCAGCGCTCATTTCCCCTTTCCAGAAACGGCGACGGCTAAGGCGCACGTACCAGTTGCTCAGGTCAGCATCCACAAAGTTCTCTATGGCACGTGCTGCGCGCGTTGGCTCATAGTCCGAGTAGAAACCCGTAACCTCTTTTACCAGGCTTTGCAGGCGCGATATTATCCAGCGGTCAAGCTCAGGCTTTTCGGCATGTGCCATTTTATTGGCTACATCGTATGTCCAGCTATCTATGTTGGCATACAGGGCAAAAAATGCGTAGGTATTGTACAAAGTACCGAAGTGCGCACGGCCTGTTTCTTCCAAGCCCTTGGTATCGAACTTCATGTTGTCCCATGGGTCGCTGTTGCGCATCATGTACCAGCGCGTAGCATCGGCACCGTATTGACCTATCGTTTCAAAAGGGTCTATCACATTGCCCAGGCGCTTGCTCATTTTGTTGCCGTTCTTATCCAGCAATAATCCATTGGAGACTACGTTTTTGTAGGCTACGGAATCGAACAGCATAACGCCCAGCACATGCAGAGTAAAGAACCATCCGCGTGTCTGGTCTACGCCCTCCGCTATAAAATCTGCCGGGAAGCTCTGTTTGAACTTCTCTTCGTTTTCAAACGGGTGGTGCCATTGCGCATAAGGCATAGCTCCAGAGTCGAACCAAACATCTATCAGGTCGGCTATACGCTTCATCGGCTTGCCGCTTGGCGATACCAATGTTATCGTATCTACAAATGGCTTGTGCAGGTCTGTAACCTCTACAGGGTTGTTATACCCTGCAGCATTTGCCTTTTCCATTTCTGCTTTCAACTCTGCTATAGAGCCTATGCATATCTCCTCGCTGCCGTCCTCCGTAAGCCATATCGGTAGCGGTGTACCCCAGTAGCGAGAGCGGCTCAGGTTCCAGTCTACCAGGTTCTCCAGCCATTGCCCAAAGCGGCCTTCGCCGGTGCTGGCGGGTTTCCAGTTGATGGTTTTGTTGGCAGCTATCAGCTTATCCTTTACTGCGGTGGTGCGTATAAACCAGCTATCCAGCGGATAGTATATTACCGGCTTATCGGTACGCCAGCAGTGCGGGTAGTTGTGGTCGTATTTCTCCGTTTTAAACAGCTTGTTCTCCAGCTTCAGCTTCAGCACTATCATATCGTCTGCACTCATAAAGCTCTTCAGGTCGGCTATGATGTTGTTGCTGTGCATGATTGCCTTTTGCAGGGCAAACTCTTTTTGCTTTTCCTCTTCGGTGTAGTATGCTTCTTTTACATAGCGCTCCTGTAGCGGAAATACAGGGTCGTTTACATCATCTGTAAACTTACCGCTCCTGTCTACCAGCGTCAGCGAGCCTATGCCGTTCTGCTTGGCCACGCGGAAGTCATCTGCACCAAAGCTAGGCGCCAGGTGCACTATACCCGTACCATCTGTCGTGGTCACAAAGTCGCCTATTATCACACGGAAGGCATCGCCATCCGTAGGTTGTGCATACGGCAATAGTTGCTCATACTGTACCCCTTCCAACTGCGCTCCGGTAAAGGTTGCGCCTGCGGCAAAAGGTATCGCCTTATCACCTGCTTTATAATCTTCCAGTTTCAGTTCAGCATTTGCTTCTGCAAAGTATTTACCAAACAGATCTTTCGCCAATACCACGCTTACCGCCTTGAAAGTATATGGGTTAAAGGTTTTCACCACCACATACTCTATGCCTTTGCCCACAGCCAGTGCCGTGTTGCTTGGCAAAGTCCATGGTGTTGTCGTCCATGCCAGTATACGCACATCGGCATCTTCACTATCGAACAGGAAGGCGCTCTTATCGTTCTTTGCAACTTTAAATTCTGCCACAGCAGACACATCCCTCACCTCGCGGTAGCAACCGGGCTGGTTCAGCTCGTGCGAGCTAAGGCCTGTACCCGCTGCCGGGCTGTATGGCTGTATCGTGTACCCTTCGTACAGCATGCGCTGCCCCTTGTCGTCCCTCTTGTCGTATAAGCGTTTCAACAGGTGCCAAAGGCTTTCTATATAGTTATTCTCGTAGGTTATGTATGGGTTCTCCAGGTCTACCCAATAGCCCATTTTGCGTGTCAGGTCGTTCCACACATCGGTGAAGCGCATCACATCTTCGCGGCATAGCTTGTTGTATTCCTCTACCGTTATCTTGGTGCCAATATCTGCTTTGGTTATGCCCAGCTGCTTTTCTACATTCAGCTCCACAGGCAGGCCGTGCGTATCCCAACCGGCTTTGCGCTCTACCCTGTACCCTTGCAGCGTTTTGAAACGGCAGAAAAGGTCCTTGATGGTGCGGCTCATAACGTGGTGTATGCCGGGTTTGCCATTGGCACTCGGCGGGCCTTCGTAAAACACAAACTGCTTATCCTCGGGGCGGGTGCTTATACTCGCCTCGAATATCTTGTTCTCTTCCCAGAATTTCAGCACTTCTTTCTCCAGTCCAGGGAGGTTGAAGCCACTGTACTCACTGTATCCTTTTGTATCGGGATTCTTCGGTTGCATAACTTTATATATTAATCCGGTAACACGCTATTCATTATCGGGGGTTGCGAAAGTAAATAAAACGTAATAACTAAAACTCAATAAGTGTGGTATCCACATGCCTGAAATAAAAAAAGGCTTGCCGTTTTATGCGGCAAGCCTTTCGAGTATCTCTTAAAGTCCGGCTTATTCAGCTACAACTTCAAATGCTACTGTTACTTTATGGTCTTTGCCCAATGTAACTTCGGCAGTGTAATTACCAAGTGTTTTCACCTCACCACCTACTATAGAAATTTTCCTGCGGTCAATTTCTACTGCAGCAGCTTCTTTAATAGCCTGCGCTACGTGGTGATTGCTCACACTACCGAAAATTTTGTCGGTAGTACCCACTTTAGCACCTACTTTAAGCACTGATGAAGTAAGACGTGCAGTTATTTCCTGCAATTTCTCCAACAATTTAGCTTCTTTTTTCTCTCTAACTTTCAGGCGGTTGTTCAACTCGCGCAGGTTAGTATCGTTTTTGATAACGGCAAAACCCTGAGGTATCAGGAAGTTAAGCGCGAAACCATTTTTCACGGTTAGCAAATCATCTGCGTAACCTAGCTTTTCTACATCTTTTATTAAAATTATTTCCATTGCTTCTATTTTTTTAGGACAAGTAAACCTGCCGATATTATTTTAATAAGTCGCCGATAAATGGTAGTAATGCCAGATGACGTGCACGTTTGATGGCAGTAGCTACTTTACGCTGATACTTCAATGAGTTTCCACTAACACGGCGAGGTACAATTTTACCTTGCTCGTTGATGAATTTCAACAAGTACTCAGGATCTTTATAATCGATGTACTTGATACCGCTTTTCTTAAAACGGCAGTATTTCTTTTTAACCAAACCAATTTTGGTGGCTGTAAGAAACTTTATTTGTTCGTTGCTTGACGGTGCTGCCATGATTATGCTCCTGTTTTTTCGGTTGCTAAATGTCTTCCTTTACCAATTTTGCCTGCGCGTCTGTCTTCGTTGTACTTCACTGCATACTTATCAAGTCTTACAGTCAGGTAACGGAAGATGTTCTCGTCACGACGGAAAGCTATTTCCAATGTGTCGATTACTTTGCCTTCGGCTTTAAATTCCACCAGGTGATAGATACCGGTAGTTTTCTTTTGAATCGGGTAGCGAAGATTTTTCAACCCCCAATGATCTTCAAAAACGATTTCCGCGCCGTTGGACTTTAACAATTCAACGTATGCGCTGATTGTTTTTTTGGTGTCGTCTTCACTCAACACTGGCGTTAGGATAAACGTTGTTTCGTACTGTGTTAGCATGTTTATCTGCTTTTAGTTATTAAAAAGGAGTGCGAAGATAATGAGTTTTCAACATTTTCAAATAGATTGTTTAAGAAAGTTCAAGATGCGTATTTTTACACCATCATGTCAGAGTATATAGTAAGTGCGAGAAAATATCGCCCGGTGCAGTTCAAAAGCATGGTGGGGCAAGAGCATGTGAGCAACACGCTGCGCAACGCCATCAAAAGCGAGCAGCTGGCGCATTCATTCCTTTTTTGCGGGCCACGGGGTGTCGGAAAGACTACTGCGGCGCGTATCTTAGCCAAAACAATCAATTGCGAAAACAAAACACCGGATTTCGAAGCATGCGGGGCCTGCCCTTCGTGCGTCGCCTTCCAGCAAAACAGTTCTTTTAACATATATGAGCTGGATGCAGCCTCCAATAACTCGGTAGAGGACATCCGCGAACTGGTAAACCAGGTGCGTTTCCCGCCACAAAGCGGTAAGTACAAGATATATATAATAGATGAGGTGCACATGCTTAGCTCGGGTGCGTTCAACGCATTCCTGAAAACACTGGAAGAACCACCTTCATACTGCAAATTCATATTGGCTACTACCGAAAAGCACAAAATACTTCCTACCATCCTGTCGCGCTGTCAGATATTCGACTTCCGCAGGATCGGTATAGACGTAATAGTGAGCCACCTGAAAGACATAGCCCAAAAGGAAAACATACCCTACGAAGAGGATGCCCTGCACATAGTGGCGCAAAAAGCCGATGGCGGTATGCGCGATGCGCTCAGCATGTTCGACAGGCTCGTGAGCTTTGGCGGTGGCAAGCTGGTTTACAGCGAAGTGCTGGAAAACCTTAACGTGCTCGACTATGAGTACTTCTTCCGCGTTACCGATGCCATACTGGCCGAGGACCTGCCTAAAGTAATGCAGCTATTCAACGAAATAGTGAAGAAAGGCTTTGAGGGAGATGACTTCATGACCGGGCTGTGCGAGCACTTCCGCAACCTTCTTTTCTGCAAAAACACGGAAACGGTAAAGCTGCTGGAGGTAAGCGAAACCCTGAAAGTAAAATACCTGTCGCAGGCAAAAGCAGCTACGGGCTCATTCCTGGTAAGCTGCCTGAGCATAGGCAACCAGAGCGATGTGCAGTATAAGCTCAGCAAAAACAAACGGCTGACTGTAGAACTGGCACTGGTAAAAATGTGCTACGTTAACAGGGTGATAGACCCGCAAACGGAGTCCATATCAAAAAAAGCTAAGGTAGATGCGGCTGTACCGTCTACCGAACAGCGTGAGATACAGCAAAACACCCCGGCAACTCCAGAGGTAAAGGCAGAATCGGCCAACCCGGTGCTGAACCACCTGCAGCAGATAGATGAGGCATTGAAGCCAACCAGCGCACCGGCAGTAGCGCCACCACCGGCTATGCC